>CAMLEX010000310.1 GCA_946479055.1 uncultured Bacteroidota bacterium
TAAATAAAAAGCGGAGAAAAACTCTCCGCTTTTTTCAGGCATATATTCTTTCAATCGCCTCTTTATATTTTTCAGTGATCACTTTTCGCTTCATTGAAAGTTTGGGTGTCATTTCGCCGGTGTCAATACTCCATTCACTGGGTAGCAATTCAAATTTTTTTATCTGCTCTACATGATTAAAATATTTGTTGAAGCTTTCAATAATATTTTTATACAGAATCTGCACTTTTTCATTGCGTAATAATTCTTCATTGCTGCCATCCGGAATATTATTTTGGCGGGCCCAATCCCGTAAGTTGGGGAAAGATGGAATAATTAAAGCCCCGACAAATTTGCGCTCCGGCCCTACAATCATTACCTGCTCAATAAATGGAGATTCTTTTAATTTATTTTCAACAGGTAAAGGAGCAACATACTTGCCACCGCTTGTTTTAAAGAGTTCTTTTTTACGATCGGTAATTTTTAAGAATTTACTATTTACCATCATACCGATATCACCGGTATGAAACCATCCATCGCTGGTCACTACTTCAGCGGTTAAGTCGGGTCGTTTATAATAACCCAGCATAACATTGGATCCTTTGCAAAGGATCTCGCCGTCTTCAGCAATTTTTACTTCCACTCCATTGATCAGCGGACCAGTAGTTCCAAACATCCTGTCTTTTTCCTGGTACCGGTTCACTGATATGACCGGTGACGTTTCTGTAAGACCATAGCCTTCCATGATAATGATTTCGGCTGCTGTAAAAATGCGGATCAGCCTTACCTGGCAAGCGGCACCGCCGGTTATTATGCATTTTATATTATTTCCAAGAGCTTCTCTCCATTTGCTGAAAATAAGTTTGTTGGCCAGTTTTAATTGCATATTGTACCAAAAACCCTGGTTGGCATTGATCTCGAATTTTTCGGCTAATCCATGTGCCCAGAAAAACAATTTTTTCTTAATACCTGTCAGCTCACTTCCTTTTTGTATGATCTTATCATACACTTTTTCCAGCAAACGGGGAACCGTTGTGAACATATCGGGCTTTACTTCTTTCAGATTGTCGCCAATAGTTTCCAGGCTTTCTGCATAATAAATTGATGTGCCTTTAAACAAGTATATATAGCTCACCATTTTTTCAAAAATATGATTCAGTGGTAAGAAGCTGAGTGCTTTCATATTTTGCCCCGGCGGAAAACAAGGCAGGCAGGCTACTACATTCGACAGAATATTACGATGAGTAAGCATTACACCTTTGGGTGTTCCTGTTGTACCGGATGTATATAATATCGTAGCTACATCTTCATAGGCGATTTTAGCGGCGATGGGTTCTACCTGGTCTATTAATTCAGGAGTAGCTTTATCGGTTACTTCTTTCCAATGCTTTGCATTAGGTGCATGTTCAAACGTATAAATTTCTTTCAGGCTGGGTATGCGGTCTTTAAGGCTCAATACTTTTAAGAACAGATCTTCATCATTAACAAAAGCTATTTTTACCTGAGCATCATTCAATACAAATTCAAGTTCATTAACATTGATGGTAGGATATACAGGA
Source organism: uncultured Bacteroidota bacterium (assembly GCA_946479055.1). The sequence continues at coordinate 1,539 of CAMLEX010000310.1, forward strand.
ACAAGAACACAGCCTATTTGTTGCACAGCAAGATCGAGCATAAGCCATTCAGGGCGGTTCCTGCAAATGATAGCTACTTTATCACGTCCTTCAACAGTCATATCATTAGGACCAAGGCCCAGGCTCAGTAAACCGGCACTCAGTTTATTGACCGTAGCGGCAACATCTTTTGTGCTGTATGTTTTCCATTGCCCGCTTTCTTTGCCGGATAGCATAACCTCCAATGGCTCTCTTTCCAAATGCCAGGCAAGACAATCAAATAATCTTCTTGGTTCGTTCATGTTTGCAATCGTTAAGGGTTCGGTATGTATTGTTTACTCAGAATAAGCTATTGTTAAAGTAAACAAATTAGTCAAAAAAACATAAAAAAAGCCCCGATTTATAAGACCCGGGGCTTTTGGTAAGTTGTCTATAATAATGATGAATTGTCAGTAGTGAGTAGTGAGTAGTTACGACCCGCAAGGCATTCACCATTCACTACTCATCACTCACTTAGTTGACCTGGTAATATTGTCCTGTTGGCATTTTAAATATCCTGTTTCGTTGAAAAGCATTAAAAGCCTCATATTGATCTGCATGTGTCTTTGACCAGCTATCATAGGCTGCAAGATTTTCAGCGGCGCCAAAAAGCCATTGGTTATAAGCATCAAACAAACCTTCCTTCAAAAGTTGTTGCTGGTAATCAAAAAGACGAAGCGGAAATTTTGCGGCATTGGTGGGGTACCAATCCAGAATAAAACGGGTGCGGATCATCGTAAGTGTTTCAACGGTGATGCCTTTATTAGCTACCGATGATTGCTTGCTCATGGTTTGTAAAAAAGCTTTTGCAAATTCACTTTTATTTTTCTCTTCACCTTTCATCAGGTCGGCTTCTGCAAACAATTTTTCTTTATAAGCCCGCAACAGTTGTTGTTTCATGGCTATGCCTCTTTGCGAAAGACTTTCCATGTTGACAAAGATTTCTCCATAGATCAGGCTCCATACTTTATCTTTTGTATAGAAATAGTACAAGGCTGCATTGTAGTAGTTGCCGCTATAAGCAGGATCGAGTTGAATTCCTTTTTCCCATTGATTGATAGCCGAAAAATCTTTTGTCGCCCAAAGCAATTCACCATATTCACTATATAAAGGGCCACTTTTTGGAAATTTTTTTAATCCTTTCTTATACGCTTTCTCACATTCTTTTGCTTCTTCCAGTGCCTTATAAACATTGCCCGCCAGCTGGTAAACCACTACATCAGCATCATCCCGGTCTACTAATGACTTTACTCCTTCCAGCGCTTTTACATAATCTCTTTTCAGGTAATAGCTCATGACCAGATCTTTTTGCAATTCAAGACTTTTTTTATCCTGTTGCAAAGCCCGGGTCAATACGATAACTGCATTATCAAAATCACCGGAACGCATAAAACCCTTAGCTGTTTCATGCAATGTTTTTGCATCTTCCGTTTGTGCAAAGACTGCAACTACCGAAACAGAAAGTATAAATAGAGAAAATATTTTCTTCATTTGTTATTGTTTATAACTCAATTTGCAAAGTAAAGAAATTGCAAATAGTGAATACAGCTACGGTCTTAAGATTAACAATTCCAATTTCATAAATCACTTTAAGCAAACAAGAGCTTTGTAAGTTTTCCTGGGCTTGCCGAAGAATCAGGGATTTAGGATATGTGTAAGCAGGCCATCTCTCAGTTTCGGTTCAAACCAGGTGCTTTTGGGCGGCATTACATTTCCACTATCTGCTATATCAAATAACTGCTGAATAGTGACAGGATACAAACTAAAAGCAATTCTCATTTCACCGCTATCCACTCTCTTTTCCAATTCTTTCAGCCCTCTTATTCCCCCTACAAAATCAATACGCTTATCTGTACGCTGATCTTTAATGTCTAGCAGCTTATCTAAAATATTATTGGATAAAATAGTAACATCCAGCACACCAATAGGATCGCTTGAATAAGTATCCTTTCTTGATGTAAGAATGTACCACTGTTTATCCAAATACATGCCGAATTCATGCAGTTGAGAAGGTTTTACCGGTTCAAGGCTTTGCGTCATAGTAAAGTCTTCCTGCAAGGCACTGATAAAATCATCAGCATCCTGGCCATTTAAATCTTTTACCAGGCGATTATAATCAAGAATAGCCAGCTCACTCGCAGGAAATATCGTGGTCAAAAAATATTTAGCCGCTTCACTGTTGGGTAATGCTTTACTTACTTTGGCAGCAGAAGCAGCACGATGGTGACCATCGGCTATATATGTGGCCGGAACCTTTTCAGCGAATAAACGGGTGATATTTGCATTAACAGTATCATCATTAATTGCCCAGACAGTATGTTTAATGCCATCATCGGCTGTAAAATTATAAACAGGTTGATTGGAGTTCTTCCAGTTGTAAATGATGGAATCAATTTCAATAACATTATTATAAGCCAGGAAAACATTGCCCGTCTGTGCGCCGATCGTTTTCATGTGATCAATGCGATCTTTCTCTTTTTCGGGGCGGGTGAATTCGTGTTTTTTAATGATATCATTAAAATAATCTTCAACTGAAGAAACGCATACAAGACCGGTTTGGCTACGGCCATTCATTACCAGTTGGTAAACATAGTAGCAAGGTTTTTCTTCTTTGAAGATGGTGCCTTGCTTTATAAACTCCTGCAGGTTCTCTTTTGCTTTTTCATATACAGCCTGGCTATGCAGATCCGTTCCATCGGGCAGGTCTATTTCTGCTTTGGTAATATGTAAAAACGAAAAAGGATTTCCTTTGGCTTCTTCTTTTGCTTCAGTACTATTGAGTACATCGTAAGGTCTTGATGCTAGTTTGTCTGCAAGATCTTGTTTGGGTCGTAATGCGGTGAATGGAGAAATAATTGCCATTTGTTTCGATATTTTCAGTGTTCTTTATTAAAAAGTTGAATATATTTTTTCAATTGAAGATTTTAACGCAGGAATGTCGTTGATTATAATTTGCCAAACAAGATTGTTCAACTCCAAAATATTCATGCACTAATATATGCCGCATGCCCGTTATTTGTTGCCATTCTATATCAGAAAATCGTTCTTTGGTTTCTGATGTGATGTAATTTGCGGCTTCACCTATAATTTCTATTTGCTTTATTGAAGCGAAACGCATCATGGAGTTGGAAAGAAATAATGATAAGTCTGCACCGGCGATATAAGATTCAATTTCCGTTATTGCATCTAATTTATGTCCTAATCTTTGTTTATCCCCCATTTTATCTTTCATAGATCAATTGCTTGTCTTTATTGACAAAAGGAAGGAGGCGTTTTGAAACTGCCTGTGAGGAAATCAAGTCAATCTTTTTATGAAGTTTTTGTTCAAGGTCTAATTTCATTTGCACAAAGCCAAGACCGATATATTGTGAGTAATCCAGGTCAACCAATATATCAATATCGCTGACTGGATCAGCTTCATTACGGGAATAAGAGCCAAATAGATATGCTTTCAGAACTGGTTTTCCGGAAAAAAAATCCAGTATGATCTCAATATCATTCCCTGATAATTTCATAGAACAAACCTACATTAATTTGATGACTAAAATCTGGCAAATCCAGTGAAAACAACTAAACTTTTATCCTTTTCTATTTGCAAAGTCTTTCATTAAATCTGTTAGTACCACTACGCTTTCAATTGATAATGCATTGTACATGGATACTCTGAAGCCGCCTACACTGCGATGTCCTTTTATGCCGTACATTCCTTCCTGTTTACACAATGCGGCAAATTCTTTTTCCAACGCTGCATCTTCCATTATAAACACGGCATTCATTTTACTGCGATCTTCTTTGGCAACAGGTCCTTTAAAAACAGGCAGGCTATCTAATGTGTCATAAAATAATTTTGCTTTGGCATCATTCAGTTTTTCGATAGCAGCAACACCACCTTTATTCTTTAACCAACGAAGTGTAAGCATTGCTACATATACGGCGAACACGGGAGGCGTATTCAGCATACTACCTTCTTTGATATGATTGCGGTAATCAAGAATAGTAGGTATAGTGCGGTTGACCTTGCCCAGTATATTTTTATTTATTACCACAAGATTTACACCTGCGGCTCCCATATTTTTTTGTGCACCGGCATAGATCAGGTCAAACTTGTTAAAATCAAGCTGGCGGCTCAATATATCACTGCTCATATCCGCAACCAGTGGCACGCCGCGATCATAAGGAAGGTTATGCCATTGTATACCGGCTATTGTTTCATTGGTGGTGATATGCAGGTAGCTGGCTGTTTGGGGAACAGTAAGTTTCTTTGGAATAGTAGTGTAATTGCTTTCTTTTGTAGAACCCGCTATTTCAACATGACCAAAGAATTTGGCTTCTTTAATCGCTTTATTGGCCCAGGTACCTGTTTCTGTATAGGCAGCAATATCATTCTCATTCAAAAGGTTCATGGGTATCTGCATGAATTGTGTAGTAGCGCCACCATGAAGAAATAAAACTTCATGATCAGCATCCAACTGCATTAATTCTCTCACTGCTGATCTTGCTTCATCCATCACTGCTTCAAATAAAGGAGTGCGGTGACCTATTTCCAGGATGGATAACCCTGTATTATTAAAATCAATAACAGAGCGGCTGGCTTCTTCAAAAACCTCTTTCGGTAAAACAGAGGGGCCTGCGTTAAAATTATGTATCACTGATTTCACAGATTCAATCATGATTTGGATGATTTTATGAAGGCGCAAAGATAGTTACCGTTGCCTGTTTCCTGTTACC
>CAMLEX010000311.1 GCA_946479055.1 uncultured Bacteroidota bacterium
ATGCGGATACCGCAATTGATCAATGACGAAGATGAAATGAATATGCGTCCAAAAGATGACGATGATCAGACGATGGGAAGTCCAACGGCAGAACCAAAAATGAATGATTCATCTGTGTTGGTAAAACCAAAAGGGAAGAATAAGAAAATGGGCAAAGGGGCAAAACCAATTAATGCCGATGTAGACTGGAAACCTTATACAAGCTATTTTGAAAAAACAGGGAGAGAAAAATTGATAAATAATTTGGCCGGAATTTTACTGCAAACAAAAACTGCTGTTGGGGCCGATATCATAAAAGAATATGCAAATGAAAGCGACAGGGAAAGTTTTATTAAATCAGCAACGATACAGATAATGAGTACACCGGAATACCAATTATGTTAACTACGAATTACAAAATACGAAGTACGAACTTCAGTACTTCGTAGCCCGTACTTCAAACTTAATAAAATGTTTATCAAACGTAAAGAATTCATTCAGATCGGTTCGCTGGCAACAGCTTCATTGATGCTTCCAAAATTTTTGAAAGCATTTGAAGGGAAAGCCATGGTGCCTGCCGGTAATAAAGTAGTGGTGGTACTGCAGCTAAGTGGCGGCAATGATGGTTTGAATACGGTTATCCCTGTAAGAAATGATTTGTATTATAAGGAGAGACCAAAATTAGGAATTGCAAAAACAAAAGCCCTTTCGCTTACGGATGAAGCAGGCTTGCATCCCGCATTAAATAGTTTTAAAGAATTGTATGATGATGGCAGTCTCGGTATCATTAATAGCGTTGGTTATCCTAATCCTGATCGTTCACATTTTCGCAGTATGGATATTTGGCAAACAGCCAGCCAGAGTACTGAATACTGGAGCTCTGGTTGGGTAGGCCGTTATTTAGATGCACAATGCAATGGTTGCGACAAACCCACCCAGGCTATTGAAATAGATGATGTGCTGAGCCTGTCGATGAAAGGGAATAATATAAATGGCATCGCCGTAAAAGATCCCAGGCGGTTGTACGGCACAGCAAATGAAAAATTCTTTCGGGATGTATTAAAGAATCACAAGCCTGCCCGACTGAGTCATTCAGGCGGGGATGAAACTGGTGAACAATCAGTAGATTATCTGTACAAAACAATGGCGCAAACACTTTCATCAGCTGATTATATTTTTAAGCAAAGCAGGCTTCACCCTACATCAGCAGAATATCCAAAAACAGAATTAGGCAATAGCCTCAAAACAATTGCTTCATTGATCTATTCAGAGATCAATACAAAAGTTTATTATGTCTCGTTGGGTAGTTTTGATACACATATCAACCAGGATAACCAACAACAACGATTATTTACAGAAATGAATGAAGGTGTAAAAGCTTTTGTAAAAGATCTGAAAACAAATAACCGTTTTGATGATGTATTGCTGTTCACCTTTTCAGAATTTGGCAGAAGAGTATCACAGAATGCTAGTGGCGGCACCGATCATGGAACAGCAAACAATATGTTTTTGGTAAGCGGTGGATTGAAACAAAAAGGAATGATCAATGCAATGCCTGATCTTAGCGATCTGCAGGAAGGCGATCTGAAATATAAAGTTGATTTTAAAAATGTGTATGCCACAATACTAAATAAATGGCTGAATGCAGATGTACATAAGATATTGGGTAAGAAATATGATTATATGAATTTTATATAAGCCTGTTTTTGATCCGTACTTCACCACCGAAAAGGTCCTGCATGAAGAGCAGGACCTTTGAATTTTATTATTAACCCGATCAGTTTTTCTTTCCTACAGCTATGCGGTAAAGTGTAAAGCCCATCAGTGCAAAGAAACCAACACCCAGCCATTTATATCCCTCGCCTCCAAGCGCAGTTGTCAGGCCATGTTCAGTGTTTATGTTGGCGAGAGCCGCACTTACTTTATCACTTGCGAAAAGGAAGGCTACGATCACTCCGGCTAAAGCACCACCGGCCACCAATCCGGTTGCAAATAAGTTTCCTTTTCCTAAGTCTTCTTCTTCAGGAGCTACCTGAATGTTTTTCTTTTTATTTCTCCATTCTGCAATACCCCGTATAGCGCCACCTATAAATATGGGCAATGTAGTGGACAAAGGAAGATAAATGCCGATAGCAAAACTCAATGCTTTAATACCGCAGAGTTCCACCACAATAGCGATGAATACACCTACCAATACAAATTGCCAGTCAAGATTAAAAGAAAGAATTCCTTTGATCAATGTAGCCATCAGGGTGCCTTGCGGTGCAGGAAACTTGTCGGTACCTATTGCATGCTGAATACCCTGTGCCGCCATTTCAGCAGTAGGCTGGTCCAGGATTTTAATAGTGGCACCAATAGCTAATGATGAAACAATAGCGCCTACAAATAATGCTATTTGCTGATACCTGGGTGTGGCGCCAACTAAATAACCGGTTTTCAGATCCTGCGAAGTAGCGCCGGCGTTGGCGGCTGCAATACAGATCATTCCTCCTACTACCAGTGCCATGGGTTCATACACATGCCCTGTCCATTTTACCATAATAAAAATCAAACAGGTTCCCATCAATGTGGCTATAGTCATACCACTAATAGGGCTATTGGATGAACCGATCAAGCCAACGATACGGGATGCAACAGTGACAAAGAACGCCCCGAAGATGATAACCAATAATCCCAATAATAATTTGCTGCCAATATTTGTTCCTGGGATTAGTGTATTAGGTAATAATGCGATTACCAATAATAAAATAAGGCTGCCGATACCCACTACTTTGATCGAAAGATCTCTTTCTGTTCTTGGAACTTTTTCTTCATTCACTCCATCTACACCACCTTGCTTAAGAGAGCCGATACTTCCTTTAAAAGAAGAAATGATAGTAGGAATAGTTTTGATCAAAGTAATAAAACCGCCGGCTGCTACGGCTCCTGCTCCGATCTGGCGGATATAAGCACGGTAAATAGCTTGCGACCAATCACCAAATCCATGTGTTGCAGGATCCCATCCACCAGGTCCACCCGCTGTATTGAGATCTTTTAAATAACCCAGTTTTACCAATTGGGCGGCGATAATATCGCCATTATCATTTAAGAGGCTTGCCAGTAATGGCGTAAATACAAACCAGCTTAATACACCACCCGCTACCAATACACCAGCGATCTTTGGCCCGATGATATAACCAACGCCCATATATTCAGGAGTGATCTCACCACTTACCCGGGCTGAAGGAAGAATTTTATTGGTTTGTTTAGTAAAAAATGCAGGAACTTCTGCAATGACATGAAATATCTTTTGGAGTATAGCATACGCAAAAGCAAAGCCCAAACCCATGAATGCAGTTTTAGCAAACTCACCTCCCTTTTCACCGGCTTTTAATACAGAAGCGCAGGCAGTTCCTTCAGGGTAAGGCAATGTGCCATGTTCTTTTACGATCAAAGAACGGCGTAATGGTATCATCATCAATGTGCCCAGGATGCCACCGAAGATGGCGAGAATAAGAATGGTGAAATAATTAAAATAGTTAGCACTGTTTGGATCGCTTAAAAATAAAAAGCCCGGCAGCGTAAATACAACACCAGCCGCAATGCTTTCTCCTGCAGAACCTGTTGTTTGAATGATATTGTTTTCAAGTATGGTGGTCTTCAAAAATCTTCTGCCTAACGTGATAGCTATAACGGCAATAGGAATAGATGCAGAAACAGTCAGACCTGCCTTCAGCGCCAGGTATACTGTGGAAGCGCCGAATATGATCCCGAAAATAGCACCGGTGATGATAGACTTGATGGTAAGCTCTGCCATCATCGTCTCAGCCGGTACAAATGGTTTGAAGGTATTTGGTTGTTCTGCCATACAGTTGATTTTAGTATAGGAAGATAAGGAAAAAGCCATATCACAGAACCCACTTTATAATCTTGAAAAATCCTAAGCCTTTATTCCGGCGTCATTAAGGGCTTTCAGTCGCCGCTTACCAGCCATAGCTTACCATTCACCGCTTTTAGTAATTTGATAAGAATAACAGCAACCCGCTTTATTATCTTTGAAAAAAATTGAAAAAATGAACAACAGACCAAGGACAAATCATGAAATAGATTTTAAAATTCATGGGGAAGAATTACAATTTGTAGAAATAGAATTGGATCCTAACGAAACTGCTATTGCTGAAAGCGGCGCTATGATGATGATGGATGACGGTATACAGATGCAAACCATATTTGGAGATGGATCAGCGCAACAACCCACCGGCTTTTTAGGAAAATTAATGAGTGCCGGCAAACGTATACTGACCGGCGAAAGTTTATTTATGACGGCCTTCAACAATGCAGGCCACGGAAAAAAGAAAGTAAGTTTTGCGGCGCCATATACCGGTAAAATCATTGCAATGGATCTGCTGGAACTGGGAGGAACGATCATTGCACAAAAAGATGCTTTTCTCTGTGCAGCCAAAGGAGTAAGTGTCGGCATACATTTTCAACGCAGACTGGGTACCGGCATATTTGGTGGCGAAGGTTTCATTATGCAAAAAATAGAAGGGGATGGTTTTGCTTTTATGCATGCAGGCGGTTATGTGATAGAAAGAGAATTGAAACACGGCGAAGTGCTGAAAGTTGATACCGGTTGTGTAGTAGCGTATACTCCCACCATTGATTTTGATATTGAATTTGTACGTGGCGTAAAGAACCTTGTGTTCGGTGGCGAGGGATTATTTTTTGCACGGTTAACCGGGCCGGGTAAAGTATGGATACAATCATTACCTATAAGCAGGTTAGCAAGTAGGATCGTTGCTTATGGCACTTATCATCGTAAAGAAGAAGGTAGTGTGTTGGGTGGATTGGGGAATTTGTTAGATGGAAGAGAATAAAACAAGTATGCCATACCTACTAGGTATGGCATACTTTACTAATCCTTTTGTAAATTATCAATATCTCCAAGGTCCTGGTGGCGACCGCTTGCTTTTTTATTTTTAATCAGGTCTTCATAACTTATAAAATTGATGAGCAGGCCGTCAATCTTTGTTGTTTTTCTATTAGAATAACACTCCTCAAATTTTACCCCGTCAATTGAAGTAAGCAGATCAATGCGTAATGGAGGATAACCTAATTGAATGACCAAACCTTCAGAGCTAAGATCTTTTTCTGAAATTCCTAATGAACCAAATCCAAATGATTCAATTGCTTTTACAATTTTAATAGCATTGTCTTGTGTGGGTAATAGCCAAATATCAAGATCGCCGGTATAACGGGGATGCCCATGAAAACCGACGGCATACCCGCCGACAATCATATACAATACATCATTTTTGTTTAATAATTCTACAAACTCTCTGAAGTCGGGGCTGAACATCGTTGTATTTATATTTGATATATTGCTGGCGAAGTAATTCAATAGCCGCTAACCGTTCATTAGCTGGTTTTGACAGCCAGTATTCAATGCTGGAAGATTTTTCTTTTAATTGTTTTATCGCGACTACTTTTTCCATTGATTAAATTTACAATAATAAAAGGTATAAAACGAAACGCCATTCTATAAAGAAAAGAATCGCGTTTCGTTTTATAATTGAACCTTAACTTTTAAAAAGCTTTTTTCCCTGCTGGCTTTCCATCCACATCCAATTCTATTATTTCATAACCCAATTTTTCTAAGCCAGGCAATATTTTAGCTTTATCACCTACGACCAGTATATTCATTTTGTCAGTAGTCAGCCATTTTTTTGCAAGAGCATCTATGTTTGCTTTTGTTATATTCTTAATGATATTGCTTTGTTGATCTACATAATCAGCAGGCAGATCATTATCGAGTATATTCCCAATAAAACCTGCTTTTTGCGAGCCTGTTTCATAGCGTAGTGCATCCCGCTGGCCAATGGCACTCTTCAGGAAATTGAGTTCTTCTTCAGTAATGCCATTCTCTGCATATTCCTTCAACTCTTTTACTATTTCTAACAAAGCACTGTCAGTAGCATTACCCCTGATGCCGGAACTGAATTCAAAATCACCTGTTTGCTTGCCGCCATTGAAGCCACTTCTTGCACCATATGTCCAGCCCTTGTCTTCACGTAGATTCATATTCAGGCGGCTGTTGAAAGCGCCACCTAAGGCAAAGTTCATCAGGCCCGCTTTATAATATTCACCAGTCGCATCATATTTCAAACCGGTAACATAGCCTACCCGAAATTCTGTTTGCGCAGATTTAGGTACATCTATCAAATAGATCTTTGTTTTTTCAACAACAGGAGCTGCAGCTATTGTTGGAATAGTTATTTTTTTGTTTGGCAGGTTGTTAAGGAAAGAGAGCTTTGGTAA
>CAMLEX010000312.1 GCA_946479055.1 uncultured Bacteroidota bacterium
TTGATGATTTTCTTAGATCGAAGTACTTCTCCCTTTACAAGGGAGAGAAATACAACGAGGTTTTAAATGAACGGCGTAGAGAGATTGGATTGCCTTTGGCAATCTCATGTAAGATTCCGCATCAAGTCCGGAATGACCACCAACAAAAAAAGAACGACTCTCATCGTTCTTTCTCTAATCATGCCAATCATTTAATCCCATGAATCATTCCCTGTCCCGAACTCGTTTCGGGAGTTCAGACAAGTGCATGGCCGAAACCCACAAAAAAAGAACGACCCTCATCGTTCTTTCTCTTTTTCACTTTTCACTATTCACTTTTCACTTCCTTACACGACCTCCACCTCCCACTCCCCTTCTACCACATCACTCATATTCTGCACTTTTATATATCTGTTTGTAGGTACAGCGCCGAGTTGATTGGCGGTTACTACCACTTGCTCATTAGCCGGTACTTCTATAAATGTTATACCTATATTATCATTCGCTTCTGGTAGCAGTGCGAACCGCAGTGTTGAATCGCCTGCATTTTCCAGACGTATATTATCTGTTGGCTCCAGTGTACGGGTGAAGACAAGTTTTGTTTCTGCTGCATTCACCGAGCCGGTAAACAAATCCTGCTCTTTGCTCCGCAATGTTTCCAGGTCAAAATAATTTTCAATCTGCTCTGGTGTTGTTTTAAAATGATCCATCAGCAAGCCGAGATTGCTGTATAGCCCCGTGGCCAGCGCCGCTCTTTTTGCATCCACATCATCGCTGTTGCCGCCGGTAGTGCTCAAGCTGCCTTGCTGTTCGGTATCTGCATCGTTCAGCGCCGTATAGAAAGCATCTACTTCTGTTTTTACCGCTGTCAGCGCTACATCCGCACCGATGGCTGTTGTTAGTGCAAGCACTGCTGTTTTGCGTTGTTGTTTACTACCACTTTGAAAGGGTTTTCTTCTATCAGGTAGCAGCATTGTGTACTGTGTTGATTTTTGCGGGTACACTACCTGTATCGCTACATCCCATTTTTGTATCAGCACGCTTGCTAATTCTTTCAGCAATTCATCTACCAATTGTGTTTTACTTTTTTGCAATGCCAGGCTTACTATCCAGGTATTGTATGCTGCATTGAAACTATTTACCAACGGTTGCAGTGCCGCTATCAATCCTGCAAAAAAAGGAACAGCAGTTTGTGGTAAAAATGCAGCGAGTGTGTAGTCACCCAGCTTTTTCATTTTGCGGAATGATTTCTTTGTTGAGTTCAGGAACGGATTTTCAATAAAACTCCATGGGCGTGCCATAAATTTTCAGGTTTAATGCCCGCCCGGACGACGCCGGTCGGACGGGGTTAAATAATATAGATACTATCAGTAAAACTTGGAACCACATAGACACATAGTACACAATAGAAGGAAACACATAGAAATTGCCTGGCAATGATCATATCTATGTGAAAAACTATGTTTCTATGTGCCTATGTGGTAAAAATATAGGGGCGAACAACAATGAATTTTCGATTATCACGATCCTGTTAATCCTTTAATCTTGAAATGAACTGCGTTCGCAACCTTCGAAAATTGCTTCGCATTTTTCTCGCTTGGGTTCAGACAATTGCGTAGAGAGATGAATTGCCTTTGGCAATCTCATGTAAGATTCCGGATCAAGTCCGGAATGACTCTTTACGCAATACAACTTAAACCTCTATCCTCTCTCCCTTCTAAAGGGAGATGTAAGACGCTTACTTTTAAGACTAATTCTAAGAGGGTTTTCTTCGAGGCTGGCGATTTCCGTCTGCCACGGTTCTCACAGTTTTCACTTCTGCCCTAAAAATTGTAATTTCGGGTTTGTGAAAAATTGCAGCAAATTCTGAATAAAGAATGATTTTACACAGTTAAATTTGTACCATGCCTTCTACTACTAATATATATCTCCCTTTACAGTTCAACCAGTTGGTTGATTTAATTAAAGCGCTTCCCAAAAAAGAAAAGCAACAACTCATTGATGTATTAGAGCAGGATGTACTCGATGCTATTCCCGAATGGCAAAAACAGGAAGTACGCAAGCGTGTTAAAAAATACAACAAGCACCCGGAGCTGCTTATAGATGAAAAGCAGGCTTTGAAAATAATAAACCAAGCCTGATGGTCCCGCTTTAGATAGATTTTCTTACAAGCCTTTTAAAATCTCGCTGAATTGTTGTTTTAATACAGGCAGGTTATTAGTAGCTATATCCCAAACAACGGGCATACTCACATCATGGTATTCATGGATTGATATATTCCTGAATCCAATTATCTGGTGCCAGGGGACTTCAGGATGTGCTTCCCTTAATTCGGTTGTTATCTTGTTGCAAGCTTCGCCTACTATTTCTATTTGCTTAATTGTAGCAAATCTTTTCTCAGAGTTATGAAGAAATTCATCTTCTGTTACATATTCAATGTAAATTTCTACTTCGCCTATTGCTTCCAGTATATGTTGTACTCTTACTTTATCGCCCAGAGGTCCCTTCATAAATCAATATTTTGTCTTTTTCTACATATGGCCTTACATATTTTGATAGCCCATCCTCACTAACAAGATCTACTTTTCGATGCAATAAATCTTCAAGATCAAATTTCATTTGAATAAAGCCAAGACCAATATGTGCTGAATAATCAAGTTCCACCATTATATCAATATCACTTTGGGCATCGGCTTCATTGCGGGCATAGGAGCCAAACAGGTAGGCTTTCTTTACCGGGCGACCGGTAAAATATTGCTGCAGTAATAGCGTATCTGCGGTTGATAAATTCATGGCCTAAAGATATATTTATTTGCGGATTTTTATAACCTGCTGTTTTACATGCACTTTTCAAAGAACTAAGGGAGAGGTTTTTCACTTTGTGAAAAATCTCTATCCACGCATTTCGATAAAAATGATTCTTCCGACGCCTCCTAACTTTCACTTTGCTCTGAACTTGATTCCTAACCGCTCAGCTCGTTGCACTGAGCCCCAAACCGAAACACCACTCCATCTTTTAACAAATCATCTATTTTACCCTCAATCACCGCTCCCTCTCATATCAAATCATCCACTTTATACCAAAACGGAATAGCGCTTTATATTAAATCATGTGTTTCCACATCATCTCCTACTCCATATTATATAAAACAAGATGATTCGATGCTATCCTTTACAGCCGATTGAACAAAACAAGATGATTTAATACGTTCTTCTACTCCGGATTGAATAAATACACTTTGTTTGACCTCATCCGCTGCTGCCGATTGAATAAAATCAACTTGTTTGACATCATCCGTTGCATCGGATTGAGTAAAAACACCTGCATGGATGCGATTGGCTACCGGCGATTGATATAAACAAGATGATTTATCATTATCTGCTGCTTAACGTTTAGTAAAACACTTTGTTTAATGTTACTTACCTCTACTTTGCTCATCATTACTGATATTTTTATCGGCATATTCACCGCCTGATATTATTACTACGTCCTGCATGTTCTATTTATTTTTAGCTGGTGTTTTCTTTGGCTCTTCCGGATACCCATTCTTCAAAATATTAACAATCCTCTTCTGCTCCACAAGTCCTTCCTTATCCAATCTCTTCCTTTCTTCCGATGTCTTTCTATCCAACTCCTCGTTTATATCATTATCCAAACTCCAATCCCTTATTTTTTTTTCGAACATGGATGGATTTCGTTTGTATTGTTTGTTCCAAGCTTCGCAGACATAGCAGTGATTTTTTCCTTGCATTGCACAACTACTCGCGGGATCAAGTTCATATCTTGCCTGTATTCCCTTTAGCTTGAAGGGTATGCCATTCGTCATCCAGCTTGGTGCGGGTGCTTCTTTCAAATAATGATCATAAAACTGTGTAGACCGCAAAGTAAAATCTCTTCTGTCCTTTAGTAATGACAACATATGGCCTCCTTCATCGTATTGTAGCCACCATGCCTTTTTGTAAAGACGCCTAAGAGAAGTGTACATCGCTATCGCTTCATCAACTGGCACATCGTGTTGCTTACAGGCATACATCAAGACAGGAGAAGTTACTTTATCAGCGCTGAGTATTGATGCTTGGTCGATCCATAAATTTTTATTTTGCCACAGGTTTCCCAATCCATCTCCCGAGTTATCAATTTCAGCCCAACCTAAGTTGCTGCTTCCGTCTTCATTCAAATAAAATGCAGAACTTATTATATTTGTCGTACCAGATCCCACAGACATTGCAGCAAACGAGTGAGAATGTGTAAGAACATAATAGGCTGTACGTCCCGAATTACTATGACCACATGCAGCAAGATGTTTTGAATCGACATATTTAAGCTTGCTAAGATATTTTGCAGCACCTTCTACAGTACCTAGGGTACTTGGTCCCCATTTATTTTTTACGAAGTAAATATCAGGCAGGAAAACAAGATAGCCATGACTTACCATCCAAGCAGGACTATAGAGTGACGGGTTAATCATGTAATCTGGAGCCGAGTATTTATTTGCATTTTGGGAAAGTTGAAAATACCAGAAGATTATCACAGGGTATTTTTTTTTAGGGTCAAAATTTTCAGGCTTGTATAAGATGCCATGAGTCATCGATCCATCTAGTTGTCTAAATGAATGTAGTTCGCTTGTGTACCACTTGTACTGTTTTTGCTGCTGAAGATTGGTTATTACTTTAAAGTTTTTAAAATCACTCGTGATGAAGTAATTTGGTGCTTGTGATGCTGTTTGCCGCTTGACTACCCAGAGATCAACTCCTATAGCCTTTATCGGCTCCATACCAATTACATCAACGTTACTAATTGGACCGGTCATAAAACAATCTCCCATGTTTAATAATTCTGGATTTTTCTGTTCGTTAAATGCCACTTTATAATAACCATTTTGCTTGTTGTCCTGATTAAACGCTTTTATCAACAATCTATCATGCACTAAAACTGGATGACCGGGTAAACTAGCCAATCTTAATATAATATTATGCCTTCGACCATAGCCATTGGTGATATTGACAGCCAGTTTTTTACCCGAAGGATCCAATTGCCAGATATCATAATTATCATAAACCAGTAATTGTCCATTTTTAAGCCAACTGGCAATCCCGACAGCCTTATTAGGCTTTTCCTGCGATCGCTCATAAAATTTTTCATCCGCCAATAGACTGTTAGGAACTAATGAGATTTTCCTCAATGTTCGTGCAAATAAATCGAAACAATAATATTGACAATCCTTTTCCGCATCAAAATAAACTACATAATGACCATCGGGAGAAAAAATGAAACTAGTTTTGTTGGCAAATGTTTTCCCAAACAGATTTGAGCCATCATTTAGAAATAGCAATTCATAGCTGGCTTTATTATAATCCTTTTCCCAAAACCTGTCGCCGTGGACTTTCGCTCGTACATTTTTTTCAACCAGGGCATAGTCTCCATTAGTATATACGTATTCATAATCATCCTCACAGTAAATCATTCGGTTTGCTGACAAATTGAATATACCAGTGTACACTCTGTTAGCGGATTCTTTTATAAATGACGGTTGATATGATTGCATAATAGTATCCTTGTAGCTCCAAACCTCCATTTTAATCGCGTCAGGATTGAGTCTAAAGTCGTTATCTTCCTTTCTTAGGGTGATTGCAATATTTTTTTCGTTATCGGTAAATGATACCCCAACGAAAACTAAACTTTTTTTAATTCCGTTTTGTCGGTCGTTAACCTTCCTAACGCATTTTCCGGCAGCTTCTTTCCAATACCATACTGAATTACCAGAGGTATCCTTTACAATAAAGACAACTTGATTGCCTGTGTTATCAATATTATAGCTACCAATTAAATTATTCTGATTACTAAACCATATATCGTTCTGTTCTCCATTCGCAAGATTTACATATTTCAAAGCTGGCACCCGTGCAACGCTACTTGTTAAAACTGCTGTTAATACCATTGCAGTTCCTAGTTCATTAATTTTGTAGCCCGAGACGAATTGAAAATTCATTCTATTGCCTGTATTAAGATTGAGTATCACAAGTTCTTTCGTTTCATTTTTTAACTTACAAATGAGCCAGGCACCGCTTTTATCAAACTCATAAGTCGAAACGTTATCAATCCTTTGTTCTTTTGCTGTAATCAGGTTTTGTAACACAACTGTGTTCTCGTTATTTTTCAACTGGCAGGCAATCCACTTATTTTTTCGATCAACCGGAATTTTATAAGAAACTATTCCCTTTATTGTACGACTTTGTTTTTTACTTACATCCAAAAGAGTCAAATCTTCCTTATTCTGAAATACGTATATT
>CAMLEX010000313.1 GCA_946479055.1 uncultured Bacteroidota bacterium
AATTAGACCCGGTGCTGTTAATCCTACCTGTGCATTCATGTTGGCTCCGTCCATATATACCTGGCCACCGTATTGATGAATGATAGCTGTAATTTCTTTTACCGTTTCTTCATATACGCCATAGGTACTTGGATAAGTGATCATGATGCCGGAAAGATTCGCACTGTGTTGTTGTGCTTTTGCTTTCAGATCCTCTACATCAATATAACCATTTTCCAATGCTTTTATTACCACTACTTTCATGCCTGCCATTACAGCAGATGCAGGATTAGTGCCATGTGCAGAAATAGGAATGAGCATTACATTGCGATGATGATCGCCGCGGCTTTCATGATATCTTTTAATTGTTAATAAACCGGCATATTCACCCTGGGCTCCACTGTTGGGTTGCAAACTGCATGCGTCGAATGCTGTTATTTCACAAAGGTATTTGCTCAGTTCATCAACGATGTATTGATAACCTGCTGTCTGATCTTTGGGAGCAAAGGGATGGATCTTACTCCAATGGGCCCAGCTTAATGGCATCATTTCAGAAGCTGCATTTAATTTCATTGTACAACTTCCCAAAGAGATCATTGAAGTATTCAGGGAAAGATCTTTATTCTCCAGCGATTTGATATAACGCATCATCTGGCTCTCACTGCGATGTGTATTGAAAACGGGGTGTGTTAAAAACGCTGAATTACGTGTCAATGAAGCCGGGATATGTTGCAGATCATCATCCTGGTAAATATCAAAAGCTACGGGATCTTTATCATTTTCAAAACAATTAATAAGATCATAGAGATCTTCTGTGCCTGTTGTTTCATCGAGCGATATCCCAATATGTTTGTCATCGATATAACGGAGGTTGATATGCTGACGTTCCGCCTTTGCTTTGATAGCAGTCAATTCATCGGTTTTTACAACAATAGTATCAAAGAAATTTTGCGATACCAGTTCAAAACCTCTTTGTTCAATAGCTTCAGCAACTGTTTGTGTAAGAATGACTATTCTTTTGGCGATATTCTTTAAGCCTTCAGCGCCATGAAAAACTGCGTACATCGCAGCCATATTGGCCAGCAATGCCTGTGCCGTACAAATATTGGAAGTCGCTTTTTCCCGTTTGATATGTTGCTCTCTTGTTTGCAATGCCATACGTAATGCACGGTTGCCCTGTGCATCAATGCTTACACCGATGATGCGGCCGGGAATATTTCTTTTAAAATCATCTTTGGCAGAAAAGAAAGCTGCATGCGGCCCACCGTAACCGAGGGGTACGCCAAAACGTTGTGCGGAACCAACAGCTACATCGGCACCCAGTTCACCAGGAGGCGTTAATAATGTTAAGGCAAGAAGATCAGTTGCCATGGCCACGTAGGCTCCTGCAGCATGCACTTTTGTAATGAACTCGCGATAATCTTCTACTGACCCTTTATCATTCGGGTATTGAACAATAGCTCCAAAATAAGAAGAATCAATTGCTGCTTTTTTATAATCTCCTTCTACAATTTCAATTCCGACCGGGATAGCCCTTGTTACCAATACATCTTTTGTTTGAGGGAATATTTCTTTATCCACAAAAAACTTAGGTCGCTCTATATGATCCTGCTTGTTGAGTGAATTAAAGAACATGGTCATAGCTTCAGCGGCTGCAGTTGCTTCATCCAGCAGGGAAGCATTCGCTATAGGTAACCTTGTAAGGTCACTTACCATGGTTTGAAAATTCAACAAGCTTTCTAAACGGCCCTGTGAAATTTCAGCCTGGTAAGGTGTGTATTGTGTGTACCAACCCGGGTTTTCAAAAACATTTCTCAATATTACAGAAGGGGTAATCGTGTCGTAATATCCCTGCCCGATATAGGTGGCGAAAATTTTATTTTTTAATGAAACTTCTTTAATATGCTTCAGGTATTCATGCTCACTCATTGCCGCCGGAATATTCAGTTCATGATTCATCCGGATAGAAGCAGGAACAGTTTTGCTGACCAATTCACTAAGACTGCTAACTCCGATCTTTTTCAGCATGGCTTTCGTGTCAGTTTCATTGGGTCCGATGTGGCGGGGAATAAATTCGTTGGATTGTTGTTCGAAGATGGTCATTGTAATAAAGTCATTTAGTCAATTATGTCAAATTGGTCAAAATTGTCATAAGAACTGACCAAATCAATGTATTTGGGATTGAGTGCTATGACTTATTTGATTTTCTTATTTAAAAACGGGGCAAAGTTACGGGAGGACGGGGATAAAAAAAGGACGTTATTAAACTGTGGACAACCGGTTGTTATTCTGTTTTGTATTGTCAAAATATCTATTCAGGCCAGCATCAAGCCCGAATTGGCGTTACTTTGCAGTATGAGTGATCAGTTATTGAAAAATTGGCAAAAAAAATCGGGTGAGCGGCAGAAACTGTATAAACAATACCTGCACCGGGCTAATAAGAACACGGTGCTCAGGCAATTACCTGATTTACATGAGGAAGCTTTTTCAAAAGTTGATTGTCTTCAGTGTGCCAATTGTTGCAAAAACTATTCTCCCCGCTTTAAAACAACAGATGTTAAAAGAATCGCCAAACACCTGCAGATGAAAGAAAGTGCATTTATTGATGCTTATCTGAAAGTTGACGAAGAAGGGGATTTTGTCGCAAACACAAAACCCTGCCCATTTTTAGGTGCTGATAATTTTTGCAGTATCTATGATCAGCGGCCTTCCGATTGTCAACGCTTTCCCTATACGGATGAAGATGTGATCTATAAACGGCAGCAACTAACGCTAAAAAATTCTACTTTTTGCCCGATCACATATTATGTATTGGAAAAACTGATGCAGGCCGGTAAATGATCTTATTGTTATTCGCTGGCTACAAACGATTCCCTGCAACCAGTGGAAGCAAATGCAATGACTAATATTCAAATTTTCGTAGTGAAGGTGCTTTTATCCAGGTAAAAATTACCACTGCCAATGTCATGCATCCACCAAAAACAACGGATGGTACTACACCCAGCATTCGTGCAGCTAAGCCACTTTCAAATTGTCCCAGTTCATTACTTGAATTGATAAACATGGAGCTTACACTGCTCACCCGTCCCCGCATATGATCTGGCGTTTTTAATTGCATTACCGTTCCCCGAACAACCACGCTGATGCCATCGAGCATGCCGGCGATCATCAATGCAAAAAAGGAGAGTATAAACCATTTTGATAAAGCAAAAAGAATGATACAAATGCCAAAACCGGCTACTGCCAACAATAATTTTTTCCCTTGTGCTTTTTTCATCGGTGAAATGGTAAGCAATACCACTACGCAAATAGCACCGATATCAATAGCGGCATTGAGCCAGCCAAATCCCATCGGTCCTATGTTTAAAATATCTTTTGCATAAACCGGGACCATGGCTACCGCTCCACCAAACAGCACGGCGAACATATCCAACGATAAAGCTCCCAGTAATTCTTTTGTTCTGAAAACAAAACGCAAACCTTCCTTCACACTTTCCCAGGTACGTTGTTCACCATTTTTCGTGTAAGCAGGTTTTGGTTTTAACCTCGTAAGAATAAAAAAGGCGGTGATCATAAGACAACAGATAACCATCAAAGTGCCCATGTTTCCTAACAAAGCGATCAAAAAACCGCCCATAGCATGACCTGTTACCGAAGCAGAAAGCCAGCTACCCTGGCTCCAGGTAGTAGCGTTTTGAAGGAATTGACGGGGAACAATGGTAGCAATTAAAGCGCTGAAACTGGGACCGGCAAAAGAACGGATGATACCCGTGCAAAAAATGACAGCATAGATACAGTAAGTAATATGAAGCTTATTTACATTGTCATGGATAAGCGGAGTGGCAAGAAAAAGTAAAAGACCCGCTGCACAGATATAGAAAAAAACACTCTTGAGCAGAAGAATTCTTTTTTCACTGATATCAATTACATGACCTGAATACAGGGCCATTGAAAGAGCAGGAATGACTTCCGATAAACCAATAAGTCCTATTGCAAAAGGATCGTGAGTTAGTTCATATACCCACCAACCTACAAGAGTACTCATCATGCGGAGTGCCATGATGAAGAAGAACCGTCCCAATACCAGGTTTTTATATTCAGGAATACGTACCGCTGCAAAAGGATCATTGGTTACCTGTGAAGTCGTTGAATTGTCATCCATATATTAAGGGGACAAAGGTAAGAGGAGATGAATTTGAAAATGAGAAAATGTGCTAATGCGCAAATGCGAAAATGAAGAAAATGTGCAAATGGGCAAATAATCCCTTGAATATAAGAATTGGTGAATGGAATAATGATACCTCGAAAAGCAAGGTTTGTGAGTTGATCTCCTTCCCTTTGGGGGAAGGCTGGGATGGGGCCGCTTCTTACGGCAGCGTAATATAATGTTGCCCTCCTTCATAATCTTTTTCCAGGGCATCTGTAATCATTTTCAAATGAGTGCCACTACTCAGAAAATCGGCATTGGTTGCATCTATAAACAAGGTTTTGACATTATGTTGCCTGATATAATTCGTGTAGGTTTCCTGAATGCTGAGGAGATAGGCGTCAGGTATTTTTTGTTCGTAGGATCGGTTTCTTTTTTTGATATTGGCCTGCAATTTATTTACGGGAGCATGCAGGTAAATAAGCAGATCAGGTTGTATGAGTTGCTGGTGAATAATATCAAATAACCGTTGGTAAAGCCGGAATTCATCCTCAGGCAAGGTGACTTTGGCAAACAATAAGCACTTTGTAAAAAGATAATCAGAGATCGTCAGTTGCTGAAACATATCTTTTTGTTGCAACAATTCTTTCAATTGCTTAAAACGTTCGGCCATGAAAAACAATTCCAGCGGGAAGGCATACTGATCAGGGTTTTCATAGAATTTGGGAAGAAAAGGATTGTCTGCAAATTCTTCCAGTATCAACCGGGCATTGTAATGTTTGGATAAAAGATGTGCAAGCGTGGTTTTGCCGGCGCCTATATTTCCTTCTATGGTGATAAAGTGATAGTTCATGTTCGTTGTTCGTTACTCGTTGCTCGTTGCTCGTTGCTCGTTGCTCGTTGCTCGTTGCTCGTTGCTCGTTGTTCGTTGAAACCGCAAAGTAAATGAAATGAAAGTGTATGGCCTGCCGACCGAATATATTGTGGATAAATCCGTATTTTAAAATAACAGGTGTTTTTGATCATTTGAATCGTGACACAGCCAGTTTATCCGGACATATTGCAAGGAGTTCAGTGATCGTTTTTTTGAAGACGGGATGAGTGCTCTCGGGTGCTATCTCCGCCAACGGAACAAGAGCAAAACGCCGGTTTTGCAATTCAGGATGCGGAATTTTCAAAGCAGGGTAATTATATATCTCATCATTGAATAAAAGAATGTCAATATCAATAACACGTGGTCCGTATTTTTCTTTTCTTACCCTGCCGATCTGTTTTTCTATATAGAGTATTTTCTTCAAAAGCTGGCGGGGAGACAGGCTGGTTTGTATTTCCAGCACCTGGTTCAGGAACGAAGGCTGATCGTTTTTGCCCCATGCCGCCGTTTCATAAAGCGATGAAGCGCTGGTAATTTCGCCACATTGCTGACCAATACATTCATTGGCGGTTGCAAGATTTTCTTGTCTGTCACCCATATTGCCGCCTGTCAATAAATATGCTTTATTCATAATGCCGCTGTCGCCAGCGGCTCAAATATCTTTATTTTTGGCTTTCAACAATGTATTAACTGATGCGGAATTTTTTTAAAATATTTTTTGCCTCACTGCTGGCCCTGGTTGTATTTACCCTGCTGGCTGTTTTCTTCCTGGTATCCATGCTGGGCGGAATAGCTTCAAAAGATAAACCACGGGTAGCGGCTGAATCGGTAATAGTCCTCGATCTAGGTCAGCATTATAAAGAGCAGGTGAAACAGGATCCTTTTTCGGCTTTTAGGAGCGATGATAAAGATGTACCCGGTCTGTATGATGTGATACGTCTTTTGAACAGGGCAAAATCAGATAAGAATGTGGCCGGCATTTATGTAATCGCTAATAATAATCCCAATGGGTTTGCCGCCAGCGAAGAATTGAGAAATGCACTAAAAGATTTCAAAACAAGTGGCAAGTTTATCCTGGCACATGGCGATGTGATGACACAAAAAGCATACAGTGTAGCCAATATCGCCGATAAAATTTATGTAAGTCCACAGGGTTATGTTGAATGGGCGGGTTACAGTGTAGAGCTGGCTTTTCTGAAAGGAACTTTGGAGAAACTGGAAATTGAACCACAGGTTTTCTATGCCGGAAAATTTAAAAGTGCCACC
>CAMLEX010000314.1 GCA_946479055.1 uncultured Bacteroidota bacterium
GTTAGGTGGTATCTTGCCCACCTTCAACACAGTTCGTAAGAGTGTCAAGAAAATGCAGAGCATTGAAAAAATGCTGGGCGATGGATCTTTTGACAGCATCACTAAAAAAGAACGTCTGACATTAAGCCGCGACAGGGATAAAATGGATAAAGTATTAGGCGGTATCGCTCAATTGGGACGTGTACCTGCTGCTTTGTTTATCATTGATATCGGTCACGAGCATATTGCACTGGCTGAAGCAAAGCGTTTAAACATCACCACTTTTGGATTGGTAGATACCAACTGCGATCCTAACAAAGTTGATTTTGCTATCCCGGCTAATGATGACGCTACAAAGTCAATCGCTATTTTGGCTAATTACCTCACTGCCGCTATTGCAGAAGGATTAGCTGAACGCCAGGCTGCTAAAGATGATGATACCGAAGAAACAGTTGATGATGATAATGAAAAAAGTGCAGCTCGTTTAGAAGCAGAAGCCCAGGCTGAAGCAGCTCGTGGACGTGGTGGCCGTGGACGTGGTGGCAATGCTGGCGGTGGTCCTGGTGCTGGTCAGGGTGGACAAAGGCGTCGTACAAGCGGTGGCGGTGCTGCCGGCGGACGTGGTCCTGGTGGCGGAAGAAGATAAGGTTGTTTTGTAGTTTTAGGTTTATAGTCCTGAGCTTGTCGAAGGATTTTTTGAGCCAACTGCATTACTACTATCAGCTTCGTTGCGTCGCACTCTTCAACGTTCGGTAATTTGATTGAACATTATTGAAGAGTGCCCCGAAAACTGAAACTGTAGATGAGAATGAATTTTCAAATTATCTAATTTTCAAATCTTCAAATTATGAGCACCGTAACAATAAGTGCACAAGATATTAATAAGCTACGCCAGGCTACTGGTGCAGGTATGATGGATTGCCGTAAGGCTTTGACAGAAACAAATGGTGATTTTGAAGCTGCTATTGACTGGTTGCGTAAGCAAGGTCAGAAAGTAGCTGCTAAAAGAAGTGACCGTGAAGCAAAAGAAGGAGTAGTAATTGCACAAACAACTACTGACAACAAAACTGGTATCGTTGTATGTGTAAGCTGCGAAACTGATTTCGTTTCTAAAAATGCAGACTTCATTGCAATGGTACAAAGCATCGCTGATGCAGCTATTGCCAACAATGTAAAAACAGTAGAAACACTGAATGACACTGTTGTAAATGGCGCTAAAATTTCTGATCTTATCAACGATAAATTGGCTTCTATCGGTGAAAAGATTGGTATCACTAAGTTTGAAAGAGTAGAAGCTCCTTATGTTGCTTCTTATATTCATGGAGCATATCGCATTGGTGTATTGGTAGGCCTTAGCAAAGAAGCCACTGAAGTAGGAAAAGACCTGGCTATGCAAATTGCAGCACTGAACCCTGTAGCGGTTGACGCAGCAAGTGTTCCTGCTGATGTAGTAGCCCGCGAAAAAACGATCATCATGGATGTAATGAAAGAAGATCCTAAAATGGCCGGCAAGCCTGAAGAAATGATCGCCAAAATTGCTGAAGGTAAACTTGGTGCTTTCTTTAAAGAACAAACTTTGACTGCACAGGCTTTTGTAAAAGACGCCGGTAAATCCGTTGCTGATTACCTGAAAGAGTCTGGTGATGTGAAAGTGACTGAATTTAAAAGGGTAGCATTAGGATAAACTAAATAAACAATCTTATAATAAAAGCGTCTCATTCCGGGACGCTTTTTAGTTTACAGGATGACCAAAACATTGTTCTGATTATATTGAAGAAAAGTTTTTTACATTTTCCAAAATATGTATGTCCCGCAAAGCACGGAGGCCACAAAGTATTCTTCTTTGTTCTCTTAGTGGCTTTGTGGGAAAAATCGTTTACGACATAACAAACTTCTTTGCACCATTGCCCTGGTATCTTGAATTATTAAATTAAAGGGAAGGTCGTAAGGTTATTCTGAACGGCACTTCAAAATGCTCCCTGGAGTTTTCCAATATCATCTGAGCTGTTTTTTCACCCATCAATTGAAAATCGGTTGATATAGTTGTAATGCCATCCAATATTATTTTTTTTAACGGTGTTTCATTGTAGGAAATAACGCCAATGTCTTTACCTACTTTCATTTTTGTAGTCAGGATTTTTTCAATCAATACTACCAGGTCAACTTCCATGAGGATGATAAATACTTCACCTTCTTTTATCGGCTCTGTCTTTATATCGTTCACTACTTTATAATTAAAAGCATATTGATCACAGAACCGGTAAAATCCGGAAAGAATTTCTTCGGGATGATAGGTATACGCCGGAAAAATTATTTTGATGGTATCGTACTTGCTCAATCTATCAAGAGATTGTTCCAACGCATAGTAAATATCTTTTTCAAAGTTTTCATACACGGCGGCATATTTGCCATCAACTCCCGGAACAAGTTTGTCAAGCAAAACAAGTTTATCTTTTGGTATCATATTGATCGCTTCATAAGCATTTTCACCACCTTCCAGAAAATGCGGAACAATCACATAATGGGTATAATCATTTTTATTATTTTGTATCAGCCGTTTAAAAAAAGCAAAGTCGTTATCGTAAATATAGAAGTCGATCGAAGCCATACCTCCCAGTGTATTGGCAAAAGCGTCATAAATAATTTTCTTATGAGCACTGAGTTTATTGAACAGCAGGAAAATTTTGAGAGGCTGGTTTATTTCAGTTGATTTTATAAAATATCCTTTTCCCGGAACCGATCCCAATATGCCTATTTGTTTAAGATGCTTATAACCTTTTTCAGCAGTATCTCTTGATATTTCAAATTCAAAACTCAACTCATTAATAGAAGGCAGCAGATCATCCTTCCTGATTTTTTCTTCACGGATAGCCTTAATAACAGAATTGGCGAGTTGCAAATATTTCGGAGTGGCGGAATAATAGTCTATAACGATGTAATTGAATATATTCTCCTTTTTCATTTTAATAAAATATAAAGTGATAGTAGCTTATCCTGGCCTGGAATTATTACATTATTTGCAGATTCAGCAAGAGCATTGAATTTCTATGGTAAGGTGGAACTATAAAGTTACAATCAATAGTGGGTTTACACGGTAGTCAATAGCTATATTTCCGGGAACGATTGCGTAGAATGTTTCTTTCTAGCAGGATGGTTCAGGATGATTCTAAGGGCGTTCAATAATAAATTTATTGCCTATTGCTATTGTCTTTCTAAATACTGCTATATGAAAAAAAGCGCCTACTTACTGCAGAATGCTTGCATTCTGTTGCTACTATTAGTTATTGCACAGCCAGCATTTTCTCAAAACAATTTTAAAGTAACCGGTAAAATATCTGATGAAACCGGTAAACCAGTGCCAGGAGCAACGGTGCAGATAAAGGGTACTGCCTTAGCCACGGCTACTATAGCTGATGGCTCTTATTCATTGACGGCTCCTTCAGGCACCTCAAGACTGGTGATCACATCAGTTGGATTTGCTGAACAGGAAGTTGCCATTGATAACAAATCCATAGTGAACATCTCCATTGTAAATGCTACTTCATCATTAGAAGATGTTGTAGTTATTGGTTACGCTACTGTTAAAAAGAAGGATGTAACTGGTTCTGTTGCCGGCATCAACCAAAAAGACATCAGGTCCCGCCCGGTAGACAATGCTTTACAGGCCATGCAGGGTAAAGTAGCCGGTGTTGATATTACCTCTAATGAACGACCAGGCCAGGTGGGCAGTATCAGAATCCGTGGCGAACGTTCACTTACTGCAACTAACTCTCCGTTATTTGTGGTGGATGGTATTCCGTTAAGTACAGGAGGTATTGAGTATCTAAACCCTAACGATATAGAAGCCATCGATGTGCTGAAAGATGCATCGGCTACGGCTATTTTCGGTTCAAGGGGCGCTAACGGTGTTGTAATTGTTACCACCAAACAGGGTAAAACAGGTAAAGTTCAGGTTAATTTCTACAGCGCTGCTACTTTTGAAACTGTCAAGGATTGGGCGCCAATAATGTCTGCCTCAGAGTATATAGATTTTCGCCGGTGGGCTGTTTATTACAGTAACCCAACAGGCCGCCCAAGAGGTGACAACCCCAATATTACTAATGACCGTGATATTTTTCTTGCCACTTCTGACCCAACTGCCTGGAAAAACATTGCCAATGGATGGGCTTCCGGAACATGGGATGGCTCAAAAGTAGGGAATACAGACTGGACAGACCTGGTATCTCAAACCGGTGTTACTACAGATAATACCATAAGCGTTAGCGGAGGTACCAAAAATATAAAGGCATATGCCTCATTCGGATATTTGAATAATAAGGGTACATCCATCGGGCAGAAGTTTTCAAGATATTCAGGAAAAGCGAGTGTGGATGTACAGGCTACAGCCTGGTTCAATATGGGGTTAAATGTAAATCTTACTTATGGTGTTCAGGAGTTTGGCCAGTCGAATCTCGTAATTGGTTCATTTGTTGGTTCCCCTTCTACAAGTATTTATGGTTCTGCCAGAGGGCTTTTCAAATGGGCACTTCCTTATGATTCTGCTGGTAACAGAATAATTTACCCCGGCGGTGATGTGGCCATAAAAACAGTTGTGGATGAACAGAATTTTACACAAGATCAAAGGGCAACCCTGCGTGCATTTGGAAGCCTGTATGCACAGATGGATTTTGGAAAAATTCATCATGCATTAAAAGGTTTGAAATATCGCATGAACTTTGGCCCTGATTTTTCCAACTATACCAATGGTGTTTATATTGACGGGCTGTCGGCAGCCAGCAGCGGCATTAATGGAGCCTCGTTGCAGGAGGCCAAAACGTATTCATGGACATTAGATAACCTGATCTATTACGACAAGGAAATCAAAAAACACAGTTTTGGCCTTACCTTATTACAAAGTGCTACTAAGTTTGTTGCCAGTCCTGTAAACCGAATTACAGGTACTGGTATTCCTTTCGCCACCCAAAAATGGCATGAATTGAATAATGGAGTTCTTCCATCTACTAATCTCGCTATTAATAAAGTTTCTGATTTTACAGAGAGGCAACTATTAAGTTATATGGGCCGCTTAAATTATGGTTTTGATGATAAATACTTATTGACGGTATCTGTACGTTCAGATGGTGCTTCGCAGCTTGCAGCTAAAAAGAAGTTTGATATATTCCCAAGTGCAGCATTGGCATGGCGGATTAACCAGGAAAGTTTTATGCAAAATTTAGGATGGTTGAATGATTTAAAACTTCGTGTTGGTGTGGGTGTTACCGGAAATTCAGCAATTGATCCATACAAGACTATTGGACGAACCACACCTTTATTCTATCCAATAGGTGGTGCTGTTAATGCTGCCTTACTTCCGGTTTCAGAATTTGCAAATCCGGATTTGCGTTGGGAAAAAACAACACAGTATAACCTGGGGCTTGACTTCTCAATATTTAAAAGAAGGATTACAGGGGTAATTGATGTATATACTTCTAAAACGAAGGATTTGTTAATGAGACGTAGTATACCTTCTGTAACAGGTTATAGCTTTACATTCCAAAATGTGGGCGCAACTGCCAACAAGGGTATTGATATTAATATCAATACCATTAATATGACCATTAAAAACTTTCAGTGGACAAGCAACATAAATGCTTCCTGGCAAAAAGACAGGATAACGAACCTTTCGAATGGTAAGCAGGATGATATTGTTAACAACTGGTTTATTGACAAACCCCTTGGTGTTATTTATGGCTTTGCGTCAAATGGTATGTGGCAGTACGCCGATACCGCAATGATGAGCAAGTTTGCCGGAAACGGTAACACGTTTACGCCGGGGCAGGTAAGACCCATTGACCAGAATGGCGATAACAAAATTGATGCAAACAATGACCGGATAATTATCGGGCATACAAGACCCCGCTGGATAGTGGGTATGACAAACAGTTTCAGCTACAAAAACTTCGAGTTGTCATTCTTTATATATGGACGGTTGAACTACTGGTTTAATACAGGCGGAGAGGCCCAGACTGCCCGTGGAAACCAGCGGCAGATTAATTACTGGACAGAAAATAACCAAAACAGTGATTACCAAAAACCGTTTTATAGACACTATCTCCTGTCACCCACGCGGCTGGGAGGCTCGCGTCAAAGGCACGCTTGAGCATCTGCTGCGCCAACTGCGACATCGCCTGCTGCAGGGCAGACAGAGACTTGGCCATGTCGGCCAACTGTTTCATGATCGCGTCGAGATTTTTATCGCCGCTCTGTAGTTTTTCCAGAGCGTCCATCAGACGTTCCTGGCT
>CAMLEX010000315.1 GCA_946479055.1 uncultured Bacteroidota bacterium
CGAGTAAGCAAGGGGATTTCACCCCCTGCTCCTCACAGAACCGTACGTGAACCTCCCGATTCATACGGTTTTTCAAGATGATGCTGGCAATTAATAAGCAGTACATACACTCAATGCGCAAACAAACCTGGCTGCATCTTATACAAAGTATTAAGCCACCTGCGGCCAAAGTGAATTGATAAGTATTTTAAATCAATGGATATTTTTTTGGATAGTTCGTATTATATAGCAATCTTAGTGTTGCTTGCAAGTTTAAAAAAGAAATCATGAGTCAATTTGAATACACAGATCTAAATAAGTTTTTTGTATCGATTGGAGTATTTTTGATCGGTCTCACTTTCTTCTTACCATGGCTCTTCTTCCGGGAAAACTTTGATTTATTAATAAAATCTGAAGACTTAAAAACGTACACTGACATTGCTCGAGATATTCTTAGTCAAAGGCAAGGCATTGTATCCTACTTCCCAACAGCTATTCTTATAATAAGTTCAATTACATTTTTATTTGGAATTATCTTTTGTTACAAAGGAATTAGGGGCTGGATTAAAGCGGAACGGTTAAAACAAGAAGCGAGTCAATTATCAAATAAAATGGCAACTCAGGAAGTTGAAAAATTATCGGCATCAAACGAAACGGCTATTGATGAAGCAGCAGAAGATGAAAAAGAAGCAGGCGTCCCCATACAAATCCCTATTACTAATTTGTGGGAATTAAATCATTGGGGAAGTGATGTTGCTTCAATTAAAAATGGAAAAATGATTTTCGAGGGAACGAAGACCAGGCTCGAAACTGATGGTTGTCACATTAATTTAAAAGACATGCTACAAATTGGAAGATTCTACAAAGTTTCTTGTTTTGTCAAATCTAATCCGAATACCACAGGGGAGTTTCAGCTTTGGTGCCATGACAACATAGGGATTGATCCACATGGTTCTCAAAAAGCAATTCCTTATGCTATTCCCTCAATAAATGGGGAAAGATGTTCTCTTAAATTTGAAGCAAAATTTAATGGCAATATAAGAATTCACCTTCAATATAAACCTGGACAAGGAAGAATTGAAGTAAGCGACATAACAATTACTCCTATATAACCGAAAGAAAAAACGGCAGCTATGAGACAGCAATATAATTTATGAATCTAATAATAGAATACTTCAGACCTTACTTTGAACAATTGTTACCTGGCTCACTAATCTGCATTAGTACTTTACTTTTCCTTGTTTTAGAGAGAAAATTTCCAGGCAGAGAATTACCAACTTCCAAAGGCTGGTATTTTCGCTCAATTGCGATTAACCTTGCCCAGTTTCTTTTAATAGGCTTAAGTGGAATTACTTGGAATAAGTATTTCAGAGACCAATCATTATTTCATTTTGGAAGTTGGAGCAATCCTATTGTAGAAGGCTTGCTTTACTGGTTTATAGGCACCCTTGTTTTTTATTGGTGGCATAGACTAAGACATGCCAATGGTTTCTGGCTAATATTCCATCAAATGCATCATAGCCCCAAAAGAATTGAGCTTCTAACATCGTTTTATAAACACCCAATTGAAATTATTGCGGATTCAATTATAACGGGCTTTTTAATTTATTATGTTTTAGGTGGCACAGCCTTAGCAGGTGCCTGGACTTCATTTTTTGGAGCAACTGGCGAATATTTTTACCACTCAAATATTTCGACTCCTAAGTGGTTGGGCTATTTTATTCAAAGACCTGAACATCATTCCATACATCATCAGTTAGATGTTCATAAATATAATTTTGGCGACATTACTTGGTGGGACAGAATGTTTGGAACATTTAAAGAAGCTGATGATTTTGTACCTGAATGCGGCTTCCCAAATGACAATGAGTCTAAAGTATGGGATATACTAAAGTTTAAAGATGTATATAATTCATAATCGCAGGCGTTAACATAGATGCTTTCTGGTAATTAAGCTAAAATGAAAAACATCCCAATCAGGTATATTAATTCAACCCAAAAAGAGCCAGTTTTTTTGGAGGGCTTTAGCATACGGGATGTTCGGGACCTGCTTGCTGGAAAAGACATGGTTCAGGAACTTCACAGACATGATTTTTTTTATATTCTTGCTTTGAAAAAAGGATCAGGCAATCATGAGATAGACTTTACATCGTATGAAGTTCATGACCGTTCTGTTTTCTTCCTGCGTCCTGGCCAGGTACATCAGCCCACACTGAAAGCAGGAAGTATGGGATACCTGATTACATTTAAGACTGGTTTCTATTATCCACATAACAAAGTATCCAATCAGCTGTTACGCAAGGCCAGTAATACAAACCTTTATCATCTTGCTGCTAATAGTTTCAAAAAATTGCATTCTATATCATCTTATATTTTCCAGGAGTATACCGACAAACAGGAAGGGTATCAGGAGGTCATTAAAGCGAACCTGGCTATTTTCTTTATCGAACTTGTCCGGCACAATAGCAAAAGCCCAGCGAATAATATCATCCCTTACACGCAGGAACGCCTTGAAGAATTTTTAGAACTTCTGGAGAAACATATATCTGACCAGAAAAAAGTGTCTCAATATGCGGACATGTTGAATCTTTCCCCTTATCAGCTTAATGCAATCACTAAGGCAACACTGGGTAAAACGTGTTCAGAACTTATTACCGAATATATTATTCTGGAGGCCAAAAGATATCTTCTTGCAACATCTAACCAGGTAAACCAAATAGCCTTTTACCTGGGTTACGAAGATGTTTCCTATTTTATCAGATTCTTCAAAAAGCAAACCGGATATTCACCTGAGTCGTTTCGACATAACTTCAGATAAGTCCTGTTAAACTACATTTAAGTCCTACTTACAAATTGCAAGGTCGAATACTTTTGCAAACAAATAAAATTGACAAATCAAAAGTAATTGGTATGAAAATTAAAGCAAAGCTAATTGCATCTGTTAAGGTCTGGGTTGCAATCTATCCATCTATCACCTTATTACTTTACCTGTTTGGGGAAGCATTATCCGTTCTGCCATTGTATCAAAGAACGTTATTGCTGACACTTTTATTAGTTCCATGGGTAGTGTTCGTTGGTGTGCCTTTTGTGGATTCAATCAGCCGCCTGGTTTTATCCAAAAATGAAAGAAGATAAGCCAGAGAATGTTAACGGTATTTAATAAAGACAACAAATCAGACAAAAATATGAATGAACCCTGGATTGAAAGATGGAATGACAGATATAGTAAAGACGAGTTTGCTTATGGCGAACAACCTAATAACTATTTAAAAGAACAATTAGAGAAGTTAGGCGTTGGGACAATACTTTTTCCGGCGGAAGGTGAAGGACGTAATGCAGTTTTTGCAGCCAAATTGGGTTGGACTGTTTCAGCGTTTGACATAAGCATAGAAGGGAAAAATAAGGCCCTTCGACTTGCCAAAACCAATAAAGTGACGATTGACTACCAGGTTGGTGAATTGCAAACATTGAATTATAACACGGCGCAATTTGACGCAATCGCATTAATTTATGCGCACTTTCCGGCAGACGTTAAATCTTTATACCACCAAACACTTGACAAATATTTGTGTCATAAGGGAATAGTTATTTTTGAAGCGTTTAGCAAAAGACATATTGACTACATCTCTACCAACGAAAAAATCGGCGGACCAAAAGACATAGCGATGTTATTCTCAATTGATGAATTAAAGTCGGACTTTGCGAATTATGAAATTATAGAATTAGTAGAAAAAGAAATTGAATTAAGCGAAGGTCTGTTTCATAATGGAAAAGGTTCAGTAATAAGATTTGTCGGACGAAAAAAATAAACAACCGCTAACATGGGATTATGTCTCAGACGAGTTTCACAGGGTGGCTTTGTGTTTCTTACACTGCGGCTAGTCCGGCCAACTAATATTTTTTATCAGTAAGAGTATTCTGGCCCGGACTCACCTGGGAAGTGAAATAACAATTAGCCTGATTTTCAAAAAAGATGTACCGGGAGTTGTGTATATTTATGAATAGCCAACCCTTTGGATCTGACTTTCGAAATTGCAATCAAAGTTTCACACCACCTATCAGATTAAGTTTTTCACCATTAAACCTAAAAATTATGGAGCCTCAATTGGAACAAATCCGCGAACAACAAAAAGAAACCTGGAATAAATTTTCACCCGGCTGGAGAAAATGGGATGATTTTACCATGCAATTTTTAAAGCCAATGGGAGAAGAAATTATTCGTTCGTTGAAACTAAAAGATACGGATACAGTTCTTGATGTAGCCGCCGGCACTGGTGAACCCGGACTAACGATAGCATCTATAGTTAAAAACGGGAAAGTGGTTATCACTGACCTTGCAGAAGGTATGCTGGAAGTAGCCCATGACAATGCGGCAAAAAAAGGAATTACAAATTACGAAACCGCTGCCTGTGATGTTTGTGAATTACCATTCGAAGATGAAACATTTGATGCAATAAGTTGCCGCTTCGGTTTTATGTTTTTTCCGGATATGCTTATGGCTGCTAAAGAAATGGCAAGGGTACTTAAGCCGGGTGGAGTAATGGCAACATCGGTGTGGGGCGTGCCCGAAAAAAATTTTTGGATTACCGCTACTATGAGCACTCTCAATAAAAATATGCAATTGCCTGCACCGCCTCCCGGCGCACCAGGAATGTTTCGGTGTGGCAATCCTGGTTTTTTAGCCGACCTGTTTAAGCAGGCAGGCTTAAAAAATGTTTCTGAAAAAGAAATAACCGGCAAAGTGAATTATGGCGATAATGAGACCTATTGGAATTTTATGAACGACGTAGTGGCCCCTGTTGTAGCTGCTATGAGTAAAGCAGACGATGCAATGAAATTGAAAATTAAAAATGAAGTGTTTGAATTAGTTGATCAAAAATATCCTGATAAAAAAGCTGCTCTTGATTATGGCGCTGTAATAGTTTGCGGCGAAAAATAAGACACTGGCTTTGCTAACAGACTTGTACGCGGTACCAGCATTTAGAGCAATCAGCTATACCCCTATCCCCATAGCTCCTGCCCTATGTCTTGAACAAGGAACTCCACGGGCAGCCACTTTATCAATTTTCATACTTGTATAATTTAAATATTGGGAACAACCATAACCGGAACGGTTGCATGTTTAATGACATATTCCGCCACACTTCCCATCATCAGGTTTACAAGACCGGTACGGCCATGCGTACCCATGACAATTAAGTCAGCTTCCCATTCTTTAGCCATATTGATAATTTCTTTTCTGGGAAATCCTTCTGGTGTAAACCGGAGCACTTCTTCCGCACCACCATACATTTTAATCAACTGCTCAATTGTTTCTTCAGCCTGTTTTAATAAGACTGTTTCGCTTTGCTCCGGAGTAATGCCCTGATCGGTATCTACAACTTCTTTATTTCTGTCAACTACAAATAGCAAAGCAATGGTCGCTTTTAACTGGTGGGCTAATGCAAATCCCCGCTTAGCGGCGTGCATAGAATGAGGGCTGCTGTCTACGGCGATTAATATTTTATTGAATGGCATAACTAAAATATTTTAATGAGAGATAATCCTGCAAAAACAACCAGTTAGCACAATACAAAGCTACTGATACTGTACAAGCAAAGCGGGGTATAATTTGATTGATGTAACATAGAGATATTCTCATAGGCAAAAAACCGAAAAAGCGGTACCCCCAAATACTGTAGGCAGAAACAATCTCCATTGGAATGTAAGTCATTCTGCTATTCTGGCTATTATAATTACGCATGATGTTCATTCTTACTTTTCTCTTGATTGGTTTAGGCTGGAAGTTTTTAAATTAAATTCCTAACAGCTGCCGCTTTGAGGCTGGTGAGAACATACACCTGAGTAACTTTGATGGAGTCAAATCGATTAGGCCGTTGCTAGTATTTCTCACCAGCATCAAATTATGATTAGCGCAAATAGCAGAATTCATAACAAAAATCATTTTGACATGCCTATAGAAAGTAAAGAAAAGCTCAGAATAGCACGCAAATTAATGGATGATTTTGCGCAAAAAACCGGGTTATCCGGTAAAGGAGGCAATATAGCTGAGAGATATTTGTGGACAGATGCTTTTGCGGTGCAAACATTTTTTGGTCTTGCGCATGCTTTTGCTGTAGACGCCTGGCACAAACTTGCACTAAAGCTTATTGATGAAGTACATCAAACCCTTGGAAGGTTTCATCCTGATGATATTCGTAAGGGATGGATCAGCGGCTTATCTGAAGAGCAGGGTCAACAGCATCCGACGGCTGGT
>CAMLEX010000316.1 GCA_946479055.1 uncultured Bacteroidota bacterium
AAAACTATATCGTACTTAAAGAATTGCTGCAACAAAAAAACAGACCTGACGGCATAGTGGCTTCCGTTGAAAAATTAACCACGCCGGTTTATAAGGTTTGTCTGGATTTAAAATTGAATATCCCGAATGATGTGAAAGTGGTTTGTTTTTCTAACCTTGAAACAGCTTCTATTCTCAATCCATCTCTTACTACGATAACTCAGCCAGCCTTTGAAATGGGGAAAGTGGCTGCCACACTCCTATTTAATTCATTGGAAAAAACAAACTTTGATTTAACAAATGAAAGCCTGGTGATCCCGTCTGATCTTATTATAAGAAGTTCTACAAGCTAATTTTAAAAAAACAAATGAGAGATTTAATTAAGTTCTTCTGCGTGGTCGCATCCCTTTTGATCAGCAGTTTAGCCATAGCACAACCCCAAAAATTTACCACTGCCAATGCACATTCACATAATGACTACCTGAATGATCAGCCATTTCAAAGGGCTTATAAAAATGGTTTTGGATCTATAGAAGTTGATATTTTCCCGATAAACGGAATTTTATGTGTGGCACATAGCAAAAATGAAATTAATCCATCACTTACACTCAAACATTTATACCTTGATCCTCTTTTGGCGAAGTTAACAAGCGATACCTCCTCGCCCATTAAATTGTTGGTAGATATAAAGGAAGATTATGCGCTTAGCCTGGATCTCCTCCTCCGGGAAATCGAACCCCATAAACAATGGCTATCTACTCCAAACAAGAGTAAGTCACTAACAATTCTTATCAGCGGTAAAAGACCAATGCCGGCGGAATATAAAACTTATCCCGACTATATTTTCTTTGATGATGATCTTAAATTGCCACATACTATTTTGGAGTGGGAAAGAGTCGGACAGGTAAGCCTTCAGTTTACAAAATTCTCCACCTGGAAAGGAAAAGGTTCAATGGAACCTAAAGACAAAAAAATGCTTGAGCAGGTCATTGACAGTGTACACATGGCAGGTAAAACTATACGGTTCTGGGCCGCACCGGATACCGAAGCCTCATGGATCCTGCAAATGGAATTGGGAGTTGATTTAATTGGAACAGATAAAATTGATGAGCTGGCTGTTTTTTTGCGAAGAAAATTAAAAAAGAAATAAACCATTCATTCTAATAAAGCATATTCATTCTAAAGTAACACTGCCATCAAATACTCATCATAATATTCGTTGGTAGTACTTAGCCGGTAGCTTTTTCTTACCAACCCTTCCACATCAAAGCCGGATTTTTTATACAAGGCTATGGCTCCGGCATTATTGATATCAACAGTCAGTTCTATTCTTATTTTATGTTGTTCTGCTGCATACGTTTTGATATGCGCCAATATCTTTTTTCCAAATCCTTTTCCCTGTAAATTTTTGCTTATGGTAAAACTTCCTAAGTAAACAGTATGTGCCTGGCGGTCTGTTTTTGATATCAGACGATAAGTAGCTATTATTGCTCCTTCATTTTCTACTACAAATAATGTTTCTGTTTTCAGTAAATGGTTATAGATACTGGTAAAACCCTCCTTGCTCGTGGGATCATAAGTAAGATAAGGATTTGCCGATTCTTCCATGTACAGATCGTAAATACTTTCAAAGTTTTGTAAAGATGCCAGGCGATGTATCATAATTATCATTTACCATAAAAAATTATAGCAAACCATTAATGTTCGAAAAAAATCGGGCTTAAAATAAGCAAAATTGTTGAACTATATTCTCTGGGTTCATTTCAAATTGTCGCATAATATTTACACATCCTATTTTTGGACACCATAGGCAGAGTAGGCCACAATAGTGTAACACATAGTTTTTTTTATGTGAAATTCTATATTTGCTATGTGACTATGTAGCTCCAATTAGCGACGATTTGAAATGCACCTTATCTATCAGGTTAGATAGATAGTCCGTTATAGTAGGAGCTAAACTTTATACCAGATAGATTATTTCGTCGTAGAGGATATAATTATAGCAATTTATTCCTGACGGCATTTATATCACAAAGTTGATTTTTAATTCGCAACCTCTGCCCGGCGCAGCAATGATAATAACTTCTCCGTTAAACAACTCCGTCCTGCTAATAATGTTTTGCAGGCCTACGCCATTTCTTTTGTCACTAACGTCAAAGCCTACCCCGTCATCTTTTATGTTCAGCTTCAATAATTTTTGTTGTTGCTTTATCTCAATGACAACTGTTTTTGCATTGGCATGTTTTAATATGTTGTTTAATTGCTCCTGTACTATCCGGTAAATGGTGAGTTTCATTTTATCGTTAAGCAAACTTTCATCCAACTCTTCCCAGCTGGTAACAAACTCCAGGTTTTCTTGTGCCCTGATTATATTCACTATTATATCTCCTATTGCATCTTTTACGGCAATGTGTTTAAAAGACTTTGGAATGAGTGAATTGGAAAGCGTCCTTATTTCATTTATTGCAGTGTTGACAAATCCTTTGCTTTCTTCTATAAAATTTATCCGCTTTTCGTCATTTGTAATGGCACAATCCATATACAGGCAGGCCGTTGCCAGCATAGGGTTTATGTTATCGTGTAATTCTCCTCCAAGAAAAGAACGCTCCTTTTCCTGGGCGGTAATAGCAGCGGATGTTATATATTGTTGCTTTTGTTTTATTTCTTCTGCCAGTTTCTTTTCCAGGTTGATCCGGTCAGTAATATCGTTGCATATCCCGTCAATACGTACCAGGACGCCATGTTGGTTTAATGTAGGGAACATTTTTGCTTCTATCCACCTGATGCTTTTATTTTTATGAATGATGCGGTATTGATTGGCGACTGTTTTCCCTTCTTTTAATTTTTCCTGGTTACCCTCTATTATATACCTGTCTTGCGGAAGCATGATTTTGAAACCAAGATCGTTGTCATCAATAAACTCACTGGGCGAATAGCCATATACTTTTTTGCAGGCGCTGGATACCTCGAGAACACAGTTGTTGACAGGGTCAAATGAAAACAATACTTCTTCTATTGTGTTGAATATCCTTTGCAGCTCTGCGCTTTGCGCCACCTGCTGCTCGCCTGATATTTTGAAATTGTAAGACCATAAACCACAAAGAAAAAATATTCCTGTGGCAAGTAACCCATGTATGGCAAAAGTTTGAAGCGACATATACTCCAATTGGGTGAAATATATTTTGTCAAAGCCTACAAACTGCAGGTAGCCAAACGCTGCATGGTGTACAATTACAACGGCTGCAAGCGGTATTTGCAATTTCCAGTTACGGTAAGTGATGAGTATGGTGCTACCGATAAAAGCAAGAAAGTGCATTTCAAACAACCCATGCATCTGGTAAATGTACTGGGCCATAAAAATGCCCATCACCGCCGATAAAACATATTGGTAGAGGTTAGAAGCGGGAAGCATAAGTTTTGCAGAATAGTATGCAACCAGTGATAATCCACCCACACCTAAAGCAATCGACCAGGTATCATAATAAAAAGCAAGTAGCAGTCCACAAACAAAATAACCAATAAGAAAATAATTCATCAGCCTGTCTGAATTCTTCTTTACATGTGCTGGAAGATCTTCGATGTATTTTTCTCTCATGGCATATGGGGTTTATCTGTCTTATTTCTTGCACGTTGGCAATTGGCAGCCATAGCTTTTGGTTGCCAATTCCCCAAACCAAGGTTTTTTCGATTGATGCAGCATAGAATCAAGAGCCATTTGTGCGTAATTACTTTTTTTATCGGTGCAATAACGGGTTTTGTTATAATTACCCCTGTAGTATAATATATGGTCGGTGTTTATAATGGCAGCCTGGGGCGTAGAATACACACCACAGGCAGCAGCAATGGAACTGTCAAATAATACCGGTATTGTTAACCCAAACTTCTGCTGTATATCCTGCACGGTATAATCTGAATTTTCATTCAATACTATCACGGCAAAGTTTACTTCGTTCTTATATTGCTTTGCCAGCGATTTAAAATGTGTGATATTAAAACGGGAACAGGGACAATCGGGGTTAAAAAAATGAAGGAATAAAGGTTTTCTTTCATGCCCCAATCCCGGTATATCTTTTATATTGATGTAAGTGCCGGTATTTACTGCCTGGTAGTTTTTCGGTACCGGTGTAGGCAGACTGTATTGCCATTCATTCCGCCAAAATAAAAAAGATATTCCGGTGGCAATTACTACAAGCCAGGATATTAACAACAATTTTTTCATTGCGTTGGTTTTAGAAAATTTCGCTGTTTACATAATAAATGAAAAATGGTGAGAGGATATTTATTTTTTTATAGCAACTGCAGAAATTTCACCCGGTCCTTTGAACGTAGTAGTATCTATTGCAAAGTGACGGCTATCCAGCTTTGTTTCAATGAAAAGATTTTTTAAATACATTGCAGATGACTCCAGGGCCTTACCGTCCCTTGCATCATAATCATTTAATACTAATGCACTGGCCTCTTTTTTCATAGCCTGTGGATCATCGAGATAATAGTATAATGTTGCAAGATTAAAATAACTGGCATAACGGATTTTCCGGTCATGCTTGCTGGTAGAAGGATATTTCTTTTTAATGTTTTCGAAATAGTCAATTGCAGTTTGCATTTGTTCCCGAACCCCATCCAGCGGCCTGTTAGCGCTGATACTGAATAATCCTTCGCTAATGGTTAAAAAAGCCTGCCGGTGGGCTTGGTATTCAGGATGCTTTTTGTTGCCAACTATCCACATATTATCCGTCACTGTTTGTGTAGCATACCCGAAGTCATCGTTTATCTTTTTGTTTAAATAATTCATCGCCCTGTTCACACAATTCTTATATAACTGTTCGGTTACTGTCAGGCTATTCACTAAAAAATATCCTTCTGCCATATATTTGATGGCAAATTCCGGGCTTTTGTATACCTGCTTATAATTACGGTTAGCGAGGACAATGTTTTCAATATGTGCGCCTTTATGATCAGTTATGTCGGCAAATGCGGAAAATGTATACACAACTTCCTGGCTGTATAATTTGCGTCGTCCGGTTTCTTTACCAGCCCTGTCTTTTATAATTTCCTCTCTTTCATTTACAGAAAAAGATTGTGGTAAAAGATCTTCCAGCTTTACCTGTATAGCTAAATGCCCATTATTATTCAGCATTCTCCATCCTTCCAGGAATACCGATTTTTCCGGCGACATTCCACTTACATATCCTTGCATAAGGCGGGATGTTTCTACGGAAACATGATAGGTACGATAACTGCTGTCCAAACGAAAAGCCGGAAGGGAACGAAATTGAGAACTGAATTTAAAGCGATCAAGATCTACTCTCTGACCGAATGAAATCAGCGGAAATAGCAATACGGCAATAAATAGATTTTTTCTCACAAGTTTTGGATTTATCGGGGTTAATGATTTGTAAAGAGATCAGCAGGATTTTTAAGTTATTCTCCTTTATAAATCCGCTTTAAAACTCTTTTTCATCACTTTGATCATTGTAGTTCCGCTCCAGTTACCAGGAACAATAATTCTTCGTACACTGAACAAGGGATCATTCTCATCACGGTTGGCAGATAACTGAAACACCGCTTTGAAATCATGATCCTTTAGTTTGCCAATAGCTTCCTTATTCCATAAACCGAATGGATAAGCAAAATATTCTACGGGTTTGCCGGTAATTGTTTGCAATTGTTTGGAAGGCTTTTGCACCTGCTCTACCCAATCATCTACGGTGTATGTTTTTACATTTTTATGATCGTAGGTATGTGAACCAATTGTATGGCCTTCGTCAGCCAGTTGCTTTACCTGCTCCTTACTCATATAACCGGGCTTGCCAAGTGCTACTGTCATAATAAAGAATGCCCCTTTAAATCCGTATTTGTTAAGCTCCGGCAAAGCGGCGGTAAACTGATCCAGCCGTGTATCATCAAATGTGATCAGCACTGGTTTGTTGGGCAATGCTTTTCCAGTAATTAAATATTCATGCAGCTGACCGGGCAATATCGCATGATATCGACTGTCAGACAGTAATTTCATTTGATCACGGAAAGCAGCTACAGGTACGATATAATCCTTTGCCGTTTTTGAATCAGAAGGTTTATAATCCCTGACCTGGTGATAACAAAGAATAGGAACTTCCGGACGGCTTAGTATAGTAGCCGCATCGGCAATAACAGGAAGAATGGGCTCAGGAGTTTTTGCAATAGCTGCGACAGCTGTTTCGATTTTGGCAGGTTGTGTGACAGCGTCCCCACAACCCGAAGCTAATGTCAGC
>CAMLEX010000317.1 GCA_946479055.1 uncultured Bacteroidota bacterium
CAACACAATTTCAACCACAGGAAAAAAGACCGAATAAGCGAAAATGGCTTTGATATTGGCATTACGATGCTGCCTGTTTATTTTTTTAAACTTTTCAAACTCTCTTTCTTCCGATGCAAAGGCCTGTACCACCTGCATACCGGTCAGATGTTCCTGTACAAATGCATTCAGGGTTGCTACTGCATTCCGAACCTTAAAAAAAGAGAGATTGATGCTTTCTTTAAAATAATATGTAGCGATAATAATAATCGGGAAAGGGATCAGGGCTATCAATGTGAGTTGCCAGTCTACCCAAAACATATAAGCCAATACACAAACAATAGAAAGCAGATCCGCAATGATGGGCACAAGGCCCTCCGCAAAAATATCATTGATGGATTCAATATCATTAATGGTTCTTGTTGTCAGTGTTCCAATTGGCGTTTTATCGAATTGTGAAAGATTTAATCCCAGTATTTTTTTATATACAGCTATCCGCATATCCTTTACCACGGATTGGCCAAGCCATGCAGTAGTAAAAGAAAATAGAAAACGCATAGCCGTTTCCAGCAATATCAGCCCCACCTGGATCAATGTAATATTGACCAGCATGTGAGCAACCGATTCAACGATATATTTATTTACCGTTATCTGTATCAATAATGGACGTATCGGTGTGATAAACGCTAAAAGAATAGCAAGAATCACAGACAGGTAAAACTTTTTCTTATACGGAGCAGCATAGCCGAACACACGGCGTAATACAGCAAGGTCAAATTTTTTTGGTGAAGCTTCTGACAAGTTGGACAATTATAAAAAAAGCAAAACTAAGAGATAAAAAGAGAAAAGGAGGTTAAAGAGAAATAAGCCAGGTGGATAAAAGAAAATGAGAAAACAAAACGATAGCCCCTGATTTGAAAAAATTCCAGGTGAGTAGATGTATTCCAAACTGACTCTTTTTTTCTTCATTTATCCTCAGTACTACTCTTCCTCTCCTCCTATTGCTTTGCGGTAAGCTTTTATAAAAATAGCGCCGAGATTTTTATACGGTGGGATATAATCCTCAAAACCTTCGACTGCAGTTTTTGATTTAAACTCTTTCCAGAAAGGAATCCAGTCTATCCCGCTTCCACTCCTTAGTTTCTCCGTTAGTAATTGAAAAAAGGGCTTATTAATAGCCGTTTTTCCTATTTGCTTGGAAGCAATAATATGCGCATCTGTAGATTTATGCAAAATAGAATCTATTAAATGAAAGCCGCCACAACTTCCCATGAATACAATGCGCGATGAAGCGGCCATATAAGCAATAGTAGAATTAGCAAAATAACTGTGACCGCGATGTATAGTTACCGTTGGTTGAAGGTTATTTTTTATAAGATAGTTACGCAAAGCTTGCTGTGCCTGGTCATCTTCGCCTGTTTCTTCGGGTAGTGGGCGATTGGCATAAATAATAACCGGTTTTCCCTTTGTAGATTTTATAACGATCCATTGGGAATTACTGCGATCAATGGTCCAGTTGCCACCAAACATATTTTGAAACCCCGTAAATATACTTTGTCCGTCTTTATCACCATAGAAAAAAACCTGGGCGATAACCTCCCCTTTCTCATTCGTCAAAGAAGAAAATGGAACATTATAAACTGGCGGAATGCCCAGTTCTTTGGTTAGGTCAATATTTTTTGTAGAATCTGCTGAAAGAAAAAGCTTGTTCAGGATATTATAAATAACAATGCCTTT
Source organism: uncultured Bacteroidota bacterium (assembly GCA_946479055.1). The sequence continues at coordinate 1,717 of CAMLEX010000317.1, forward strand.
GGTGTTATTCTCATTTATATTTCTTTGATAATTTACCTGTACAAGATTCAGCACATCCTCTGCCAGCTTCTTATTTGTTTCAATAATACTCGCATACGAATCGGCCACATCCACACCATCTTCCAGGCCCTCTGTTTTTTCCAGGTTGCCTACAAATGCTTTCATCAGGTCAGTAGCCTCCTCGTGGCTGGGAAAAGTAGAAAGAAAATTACCCAGCGTATTATATGCGGCGGCCTGGCTAATAAACTTACGGTAATGATCGAAACGCAAACTCAACAATAAGGAATCGCCTCTATTGCCGATCTTTTTCATCATCAATGGATATACGCCGTTGGTGTAGCTGGATGTATAAATCAGTCCATCCGACAATACTGCGAGGTAATATAGTTCCTGTGCATTTAACGTTTGAAGACATCTGAACCTGACAGCATCCGGTTCATTATGTAAACCATTTATTGTAGTCACAAAAACATCTTCTGCCTTTCTCTCAAGTTTTGCCGTTAATTCTTTAAAGGCGATAGCGGTGTCCTTATTCAGTAACCGATCCATATAGTCAAGCTGCGTTTTTACCAGCATCTTGTAGTATTGTATAGAATCACTTTCTGCTGCATCTATTTCTTCAAAAGAAATTTTCCCTTTTACTACATTATCAAGAAAGGGGAAATATTGCTGGCCGCTTTTACTTTTTGACATCCTAACTACGGCCTTTACAAAATCATTATCATTAATATTCCGGATAATATACCCCAGCTTATTACCTGCCTGGGCATAGTCATATAACTGTCCGGGATATTTTCTTGCTACTACTTTTATAAGGCTATCCGCAAAGGGAACATCGGGGTTGTTCTTTAATGTTAAAAAAGTTTCGGCCGGGCGAAGCAGGCAATATTTTAATATCATCAGATCCTTAGCTGATTTAAATCCAATGTTTCTGTCAAAAATGCCGGAAGCTAATATTGTAGTTCCTATATCGTAGGAAAATGGCCTTAATACTGTTTCAATGCTTTTTCCCGCCTTATCCTCCTGAATACTTTTTTCATAAGCTGAGATAATAGTAGGCAGGTGGAGTATATTCACTTTTTTGCTACGGAAGTTTAGCCGGATATATTTAAGTATATTGGAAAGGCCGGTAAGGTAATTGACTTTCAAACGATGATCGAGCAATGAATCAGTTTCAGTTTTTTCCTGGAATACATCAACTGAATTGATCAATACATTAGTCAGCATCATATTTATTTCTTCATTGGTAGAAACAACAAAATGATTATCCGTTTTTCCATCGGTGGAAAGAATGGTTTTTTGCTCTCTATCAATGGCTTCATGATTTATGAGGCGTCGAAACTCGGGCTTGAAATTTTTTATCCCATTCGTATCGTCCATCATCTGTGCCGGAAGGCAAAAAGAAATGAGTTGAAAACCCAGGAGCAATGCTATGTATTTGGTGGTTGTCGTCATAAGAGTATCTGCAAATTTAATAAACACCAGCCGACATTCATAGATTATTGACTGTCACACGTTATAGACGAGGATTATGCCGTAAGGTTGCCAGGTCATTGTGACACCACTTTTTTACTACCCTCAAAATCATGCCTGAAGTTAACTTATCATTAAGTCTGTATGAACAAACCCCTCAGATTTCCCGTTGCTGCAAATTCCAAGTAGGTTTGCGCAAATTTACAATGGGATGGAAAATAAATCCAGAAAAGTGCTGATAGCCGATGATGAACCGGATATATTAGAGATTTTAAAATACAATCTGGTAGGGGAAGGCTATGAAGTTATTACAGCCAAGGATGGCGATGAGGCCCTGGAAAAAGCCCGGCGAACAATGCCTGACCTGATAATACTGGATGTAATGATGCCTAGAAAAACAGGTGTAGAGGTCTGTCAGATTTTGCGGACTCAGCCTGCTTTTAAAGAAACATTGATCATTTTTCTTACAGCGGTCAATGACGAAGGCACCCAGATCAAGGGTTTGGAAACAGGTGCTGATGATTATGTCAGCAAACCTATAAGTCCTAAAGTTTTTTTAAGCCGGGTAAATGCTTTGTTTCGCCGGTTGAATAAAAAAGAAGCTAAAGTATTGGAGATCGGCAACCTCACTATCGACCCTGAACGCTTTATTATACAGGTAGATAAAAATGATATTGTGCTGGCCAAAAAGGAATTTGAGTTATTGCATTTGCTGGCCCAGAAGCCTGGCCGTGTTTTTCTCCGTAATGAAATACTGAACCAGGTTTGGGGAAATGATGTCATCGTTGGTGATAGAACCATTGATGTGCATATCCGCAAGATCAGGCAAAAACTGGGAATTGATTGTATTACTACGGTTAAAGGAGTAGGGTATAAATTTGAACTGTAGATGTTTCCGGCTGCCAGTTCTTGGTTGCCGGTTAATTATAGCAGTCAGCTTACTTCTGTATCCGATGCTTGCATTCGGGGAAGGAACAATATCTGATCAGTACATAAATATACGGTGTCAAAATCAGCATCTACTAGCCGGTATCCGTCATCCAGTAACCGGCAACTGGCAACCAACAACCAGTAAACCAGCATCCAGTAACTTGCAATCATGTTTTCAATAAAAAATATTTCGCCTCGTCAACTTTCGGCTTTTACAGCCATTGCCATGGCAACTCCAATCGGGTTATTACTTTGGTATGTCATAAAAGATTGGGTTATCGCCCTGGTATGTTTTATCCTGGTTTTTATTGGCAGTTATTTTCTTATCTCTTTCGTACTGGAGCGGTTTATTTATAGAAAAATAAAACTGATCTATAAATTCATTTATCAAACAAAAGCTACCAAAAGGGAAGAGACTTATTATAAATATATTTTACCCAAAAAAAGCATTGATGAAGTAAGAGAAGATGTAGAAGCATGGGCCAGTGAAAAAAAGCAGGAAATAGAATTACTGGAAACCAATGAAAGGTTTCGCAAAGAATTTTTACAAAATCTTTCCCATGAATTTAAGACCCCTGTATTTGCCATACAAGGCTATGTGGATACATTATTGCAGGGTGCTTTAGAAAACCCTGCGGTTAATAAACGTTTCCTGGAAAAAGCTGCTACCAATATAGAGCGTCTTACAAATCTCCTGAACGATCTGGATGAAATATCCAAACTGGAAAGAGGCGAACTTCCTTTGATAAAACAAAATTTCGTTATCCAGGATCTCGTAAAAGAAACCTTTGAAAGTATTTCGATTATGGCGGAACAAAAAAACATCCGCTGCTCCATAAAAAAAGGTTGTGAATCGCCCCTTGTCGTTTTTGCAGATAAAGAAAAGATCAGACAGGTATTATTGAACCTCGTGGAAAACTCCATTAAATATGGAAAACAGAACGGGAGTATTACCGCCAGTATGTATGATACAGATGGCAAGCATATATTAATTGAAATTAGTGACGATGGTATTGGCATCCCTGAAAAATACTTATCCCGCATCTTCGAACGTTTTTATAGAACCGATACTGGCAGAAGTCTTGATATAACAGGCAGTGGCCTCGGCCTTGCAATCTGCAAACATATCATTGAAGCCCATGGTCAGGCTATCCATGTACGCAGCAGGGAAGATGTGGGAACAACAGTAGGATTTATATTGGAAAAAAAGAAGGATTGATGTTGACCCTGCAGCTTACATCTTCGAATTGTATTTTCATTTTAGTTTGAAAACAATTGAATTCAGATTTATCGGATCGCTTTTCAGGTTTACCTTTTCATACATTTTAAACCTTTCGCAAAAAATTCATTTTTTCTTTCCGATGTTCTGTATTTTTAAGATGATCTTTTAAAAACATTGCTATATGAAACGCAGACAATTTCTTCAATCCACTTCTACTTATCTGGCCGGCGCTGGCATTGCCAGCATGTTACCATCTGATCTGTTTGCCTTGAAAAAAAGTATTGCAAGCAACGACAAAATCAGGATTGGAGCTATTGGCATTAAGGGAATGGGATGGGCTGACCTGACAAGTGTTCTCAAAGATCCCCGGGCCCAATGCATAGCACTTTGTGATGTAGATAAAAGCGTATTGGATGGCAGGGCTGCAGAGCTTGCCAAAAAAGATATCAAAGTAAGCACGGCAAACGACTACAGGAAACTGCTCGACAATAAGGATATAGATGCCATCATTATCGGCACTCCTGATCACTGGCATTGCAACATGATGGCAGAAGCCTGTGAAGCTGGTAAAGATGTATATGTAGAAAAACCTGCCGGCAATTCCATTATTGAATGCCAGGTAATGGAAGCAGCACAGAAAAAATATAACCGGGTAGTGCAGGTAGGTCAGTGGCAACGAAGCAATAAACATTATGCCGATGCAATTGCTTTTGTTCATTCTGGGAAACTCGGCAATGTCCGCCTTGTTAAAGCCTGGGCTTATCAAGGTTGGATGAAACCGGTTCCTGTAAAACCGGATAGCACTCCACCGCCGGGTGTGGATTATGACAAGTGGCTGGGTCCCGCTAAAAAAAGACCT
>CAMLEX010000318.1 GCA_946479055.1 uncultured Bacteroidota bacterium
CAGCAATGATACTGTTATTAAAAATGCTTCCGAGTATCTGAAACATCCTTACGCCAATATCAAGGCCAATGCATACGATATGGTATTAAATGGCAACGAAATTGGCGGCGGCTCTATCCGTATTTTCCAAAAAGAACTGCAGGAAAAAATGTTTGCGGCATTAGGCATGGACTCTGATGAACAGCAACATAAGTTCGGCTTCTTATTAGGTGCATTTGAATATGGTGCTCCTCCACATGGTGGTATTGCTTTTGGGTTTGACCGCTTATGCTCTATCATGGGTGGCAGCGAGAGCATCCGCGACTTTATAGCTTTTCCCAAAAATAATAGCGGCAGGGATGTGATGTTGGATGCACCGGCCACAATTGATGATAAACAATTTGAAGAACTGCAGATAAAATTGGACTTGAAATCCTGATGCCATTCCATTGGAAACTGTTTAGAACAATTTGCATAGCGCAGTTGATAGCCGCAGCATTCAATATATTAGATACTTTATTTAATTTTTTCAGGTATGCTTCCTGGAGTGGGTTGATTGGCCTGGCACTTTTCCTGGCAATAATGTTGCTGGCGGTATTAGCAATCCACCTCCTCAATAACAATTATCCTGACGAGCCGGTGGAAGGCAAACAGAAAAAAAGTTTCAACAGGCTTTTTCTCATTAATTTTTTATCCCTTTCTTTTTTATTTGGCTTTATAATATCGGAATTCCGGTCTTTAAATCATTTAACTACTATTACCGGCAAAACATTTTTTGATTTTTCGTTTGGTATTTTCATGATGCTGTTCATTTATGTGGGTATGTTGATCTTTCAACTGATCATTCTTTATGGCCTATATAAATTAAGGCTTGAATTGTACTCCAAGTTCATGAAACGAAAGTTTGATTTTGAAAATCCTTAACTCAACATATTCGATTTTTCTTTCCATTTCCATCGGAAAAAAATTAATATCCCCCCAACAATCAAGGCCAGCGCAACCATCCGGAATACGAATTTCCGGTTGATAGCATCTTTATCTTTTCCGGTGGTTATTTTATTGGTAGCACTTTCTATATAATAATTCACCATAGGAAAATCCTTGTTAATCTTTTTGGCTCCTGCAAATCGCTTTAACGCTTTTGTATAATACCCGTTGTAAAAAAAGCTAAGACCCCTGTTAAATGCAAGACTGGCCTGGCTCATCTTGGTATCAACATCAACTGAATCAAGGAAATTATTTATGATGGATACGGGGATAGCAAAATTGAATCCTGTAGCTAAACCGCCCGTTTTTTGTTCAAGGCTGCCAAATGTGGCGAGACCAATCACTTCTCCTTTATTATTACAAACAGGGCTTCCACTACTCCCATGTGTTATGACAGCATCCATCTGGATCACCGGCCATCCACCCACCGATTTTTTAATAGCACTGACAATGCCTGTTGTTAAAGTAGGTTCAATATTTGTTTCCCTGGCGAGGAATGCATTAGCTGTAACAGGTTCAGGGTATCCATATACCAATACCTGCTCTCCTATTCTTGCAATGCCGTCTTTACTGAATGGCAGAGTAGGAAGTTGTTGTACGCTGTCAACTTTTAATATAGCCACATCTTTTCCCGGCATAGGCTTGCCTTTAATAACAACTTTAGCCGGCATCCTTTTGGTAACCGTTCGTTCATCTTCAGCATCCATCCTGAACTGAACATATATTTCACGCTGCAGATCAAAAAGAATCATCGATGAAACCTGGGAGTAGATAACACTATAGGCATTATTCAACAGGTTGCGTTGTTCATCATTCAATGTCATATCCCAGGATAATTGTAATGCTTTAATATTCGCTTCCGTTACCTCCTGGAAAGTGGAAAGTGTAAATTTTCTCCGGATAAAAGCACTGTCACGGTCAATGATGTGAGCATTGGTCACCAGGTACCCGTTACCGGTAATAAAAAAACCTGTCCCGGAAGATAATATTCTGTGCTTTTGGCGAAAATATTCCGTAGTAGCTGAAAAAAAGCGAAAAGGATTATTATATAAGGCCTTTACAACTATATCCAGTTTTTCCTCAGCAGAAAACATGGTTCCGGTTGTATCCAATTTTTTTACCGAGTCGACCAACAGGTTAAACCTTCTTTCATTCATTTCCACTTTGTTTACATATACAGTGGCAGAAAAAACTGTTTGTACCATTACAACGGCGGGTGAATTTCCAGCATAGTTTTGCTCGGCAGAAATAACCTGCCCGTGCCCTTCGTGGCTACTCAAAGCGATTACTAATACGGTAAGAAAGCCTTTTATATATTTTTTTATACTCATTGCTCCTGCGAAATCAATTTTCAAAATACAAAAACAATTTTCAATCATTATTTAATTTTTCATTTTCTCCGTACATCCATACCCAAAAAAATTGCTATACAATCAGATAACAGATATGACCTGTTGCCGAAATTTTTTATACCCCATCTTCTGGAAAACAAACACAGAAGCGATCGGCAATATACTCACTGATTTATTTAAAATCGAAATTTTAAAAACTCTACACTGAAATGAACTGAATATTCAAAGGGATTCATTATATTCGGCTATACGGTTGCTTTCACATATCCATGTATGTGAAGCAACCGTTTTATTATATTAAAAAACTGCTATGACGGGTCATCAACTATTTGAACAATACAAAACCTACCCGGGTACCTGGGACGAAATGTGTCATGATAGTCACATACGTTCGCAGTATAGCCGGGTTTATAATGATTTCAGTAAACTTCCAATAGATGCATTGTTGCAGAAAGACAGGTTAGCCGGCGAGCTTTTCATGAACCAGGGTATTACATTTACCGTGTACAGCGATGAAGCAGGCATTGAAAAAGTTTTCCCTTTTGATATTATACCCCGCATATTGACAGGCGCAGAATGGGAACACATTGAACAAGGAATAAAACAACGGCTAAGAGCTTTGAATTTTTTTTTAAAAGATATTTATTCAGACCAAGCCATTTTAAAAGATAAGATCATTCCTGCGGATCTTATTGCTTCCTGCCCGCATTATACCAGGGAAGTTTTTGGCATTCATGTTCCGCATGATTTATATGTTCACATATCTGGAATAGACCTTATTCGCAGCCAGGATGGAACTTTTTATATTTTAGAAGATAACCTGCGTACACCTTCCGGCGTGTCTTATATGCTGGAAAACCGGGAAGTCACCAAAAAGATTTTTCCGGGTATGCTGTCTAACAGTCGTGCCAGGATGATCAACAATTATCCTTTATTGTTGCATGATATCCTGGTAAGCCTTGCACCGCAGCAATTAGCCAATCCAACTGTAGTATTGTTAACGCCCGGCGTTTTTAATTCCGCCTACTTTGAACATACTTTCCTTGCCAGACAAATGGGTATTTCTTTAGTTGAAGGCCGGGATCTGCTGGTTGACAATCATAAGGTATATATGAAAACCACGGCAGGCCTGCAACAGGTACATGTTATTTACAGGAGAATTGACGATGAATATCTGGATCCGTTGGTGTTCCGTCCGGATAGTGCTTTAGGAATACCGGGATTGATGAGTGCCTACAGAAAAGGGAACGTGGCTATTGTAAATGCTGTAGGCAATGGTGTAGCGGATGATAAAGCAGTGTATGCCTATGTGCCGGAGATGATAAAATATTACCTGAATGAAGAAACCATTTTGCCCAATGTACCTACCTATGGTTTAGAAAATGTGGATGCAAGACAATATGTATTTGATAATATTGAAAAAATGGTGATTAAACGAACAAATCAATCCGGCGGATATGGGATGATAATGGGAAATACCGCCAGCCCGGAAGAATTGCAGGGAATAAAAAAAGCTATCCTTGAAACTCCCCGTGAATTCATTGCACAGCCCGTTATCAAACTCTCAACCGTTCCCTGTTTTATTGATGGCAAATTACAGCCCCGCCATGTGGATCTGAGACCTTATGCACTCTGTGGGCCTGGAGGAATCAAAGTGGTGCCTGGTGGTTTAACGAGAGTAGCTTTAAGGGAAGGGTCACTGGTTGTAAATTCATCACAGGGGGGCGGCAGTAAGGATACCTGGGTGGTGGATTTATAGGCCCCCATCCCCTAAAGGGGCGACAAAGAAACTAATGATCCTTTAAACTTTTAAACTCTTAAACTTATTCATGCTTAGTAGAATTGCCGACTCATTATTCTGGTTGAACCGATATATGGAAAGAACCGATTGCCTTGCCAGGGTAATTAGAACTAACTATATCTTATCGTTTGATACAGACCAGCGTACTGATTTTTCCTGGAAAGATGTAATCACTCTTTTCTCACATTCTGAAACCGCCATACAATATGGTGATAATGCAGCTGACTCATTAAAATACCTGATTGCAGACAGCAAAAATCACAATTCGATCAAAGTGCTGGTAACAAAAGCAAGAGAGAATGCAAGAGGTGTGCAGGATTATATTACTAAAGAAGTATGGGAACAGGTTAATCAATTATACCATATCGTCAATCATCCTTCTATTGAAGAAAAGATCACCGGCTCAAATTCTATCGAAGTAATAGATCTGCTGGACCAGAACAGTACGTTGTTTTATGGTGTTGTTGATAGCACCATGCCAAGGGGGCATGGCTGGCAATTTTTAAACCTGGGCAAATATATTGAACGTTGCATCCTGACAATAGATAATATCTATGCTCATTCTCAAAAAATGGATCATCGGTTGGAAACACCAAAAGACATTTTATTCTGGAGAAATCTTTTACTTTCCCTATCCGGCTATGAATTATATCTGAAAACCTATCCAAGGGATCAATATAATCTGAATGTCATTGAACATGTTATTTTTAATAACAACTTTCCGCGGTCATTGATCTACTCGCTCCTTCGCATTAAACGATATTTAAAGGAAATTGCGGAACATACCAAGATTGTAGGAAGTGTAACACTTGAAAAACAACTGGGCCGTATTTGCAGCAGAGTGGACTTTGCAGATATGAATACGATAAAAGAAGAAGGATTGCCCCATTTCTTATATTCGCTTCGGAATGAACTTACTGACTTTTCAAAACAACTGACGCGGATCTATTTTTCATACGCCTAACTAAAAATTAAATGCCCGTTTTTAATATACATCACATTACTAAATACGAATACGACCGGCCAGTAAAAGAAAGTGTGAACGAGATCAGGCTCTACCCTTTTGCTGACAATGGACAGGAAACGCTTCACCATCAATTGCATATTACAAATCATCCTGATATTTTCATGATCCAGGATTATTGGGGCAACCGATCCGGCATGTTCAACCTGATGGCCTCACATAAGGAACTGGTGATTGAAAGTAAATTGATCGTGAGAACCCTGGGGCAGGCAGATATTTCTTTAGATAAACAAGCAGGATTAGAAACGCTGAAACATGCAATAACAGATAATCTTTCTTTACTGGAACTTTCCAAAGTAAATGAAATGGAATTGAGAGAACAGATCGCTGCGCTAGTAAATGAATTTTATACCAACGGCATGCCTGTCGCGACTATTGTTGAAAAATGCGGAGATTATGTATTCAACCATTTCAAATACATTAAAGGAATTACTACTATTGAAACAACTGTTGAAGAAATACTAGAACACCGCTCAGGTGTATGCCAGGATTTTGCTCACGTCATGTTGGAAATGCTCCGCAGCCTGGGTATACCCAGCCGGTATGTAAGCGGGTATATTTGTCCTAATAAAAATGGCATGCGGGGTGAAGGTGCCACTCATGCCTGGATAGAAGCATGGATACCGGGTAATGGTTGGGTTGGCAATGACCCCACTAATAATGTATGGGTTACCAATCATCATGTAAAATTGGCGGTAGGCCGGAACTTCAATGATTGTTCTCCTATAAAAGGAACTTTTAAAGGACCAGCCCGCCAGTCGCTTTCGGTGTATGTATCTGTTGGTTACGAGGACGGGCAAACATTTGAAGAGATAAACAAGGTAAAAATGGAATCTATTCCCGGTGACGATGAATTACCTGATATTGAAAGCTTCGCAGAACAGCAGCAACAATGAATAATTGACAACAGACAATATGCAATTGGGAAGAGCTGTTTTTAATCGGCTATATTTTAAATATATTTTATGTTCCCGGCAGCATTACTACTATCATCGCCCACTACCGTCCCGTTAAACTATCAAACAGGGAAGGTAGTTTGCTAACTTCTTTGG
>CAMLEX010000319.1 GCA_946479055.1 uncultured Bacteroidota bacterium
AAAGGTGTAGCCGCTGTACCCCGGGCGTCACTGGTAATCCTTATCGCTACGGCCGATTCATTTAAATTCCCTATCTGGCCCATTATGGCTATTTATGGTATTGATGAATTGATGGACATGGCACGAACTTCGGTCAATGTTATTGGTAATACATTAGCAAGTTGCGTTATTGCGAGATGGGAAGGCGAATTTGATGATAAAAAAGCATTAGCTTTTAATGAACAACAGGCGGATGCTATTGTTGGTTAACGACGATAATCTCTCAATTAGTAAAATTGGTTTTATTTAAATATGGAAAGTTTATTGCATATTCATTTATTGGACAGCGGCGGTATCGTTCAACAATTCATTGAATGGATTATTAAGAATGGCGGGCTTTATTTTTTATTGTTTGTAGTTTTTGCAGAAACAGGTTTGTTCATTGGCTTCTTCCTGCCGGGAGATTCATTGCTGTTTGCAGCAGGTATTTATATGAAAGATCTGTCAAAAGAATTTTTTGATCTTCACTGGATATCTATTCTTATACTCGTAATGATTGCTTCTATTCTCGGTAATGCGGTCGGTTACTGGTTTGGCCGCAAAGCGGGGCCACTATTATTTGAACGTAAAGAAACCTGGCTTTTCAAACGTAAACATCTTATTCGTGCAAAAGATTTTTATGATCATTATGGAAAAGCTACCATTTTTATTGCCAAATTCCTCCCTATCATCCGCACTTTTGCTCCAATTGTCGCCGGAATTGTGAAAATGCCAAGGCCTACTTTTATTTTTTATAATATAATCGGTAGTATTTGCTGGGTTTCTTCTATGATGCTCGGTGGCTATTTTCTTCAATCATGGGTAGAACGAAAATTTGGCTATAGCCTGAAAGACCATATCGAAGCAATTACAATCGTTATTATACTTATTACTACTTTGCCGGTATTGTATAAATTGTTTTTTGCCAAAAAAGCAATAGTTCCGCCGCCAACAGATACTAATGTAAATCCATAGATCCGATGCAGTCTGCCAAATCCAATTCTATTTTCAGCATTGCAGTAATAGTTGCTGCTTTAGGTTACTTTGTAGATATATATGACCTGTTGTTGTTTACCATAGTAAGAGAGCCAAGCTTGCAAGATTTGGGAGTTAGCTTGCAGGATAGTAAAGCCGTGCTGGCTGCCAGTACAAAAATTATCAACTGGCAAATGGTTGGTTTATTAATTGGCGGAATTGTTTGGGGTATCATGGGGGATAAAAAAGGCAGGCTTTCTGTTTTGTTTGGGTCTATTATTCTTTATTCGATAGCAAATTTCATCACAGGTTTTGTCCAAACTACAGATCAATATGCGTATGCGAGGTTTGTAGCGGGAATTGGATTGGCGGGAGAATTAGGTGCAGGTATTACATTAGTTAGTGAACTATTACCCAAAACCAAAAGAGGAATCGGTACTTCACTAGTTGCTGGTATTGGATTATTTGGTGCCGTCTTTGCCTATTTTACGTTCAAGTTTACTGAGGACTGGCGGCTGTGTTATAAAATAGGGGGTGGCTTAGGAGTTGCTTTATTATTTCTACGCATCAGTGTGGCAGAGAGCGGGATGTTTAAGCAGGTAAAGAATCAAAATGTTTCAAGAGGAAATTTGCTATTATTTTTTACAAATGGCCAAAGATTTAAAAAATACATTCTCGCCATACTGATAGGATTACCTACCTGGTACGTGATAGGGATATTGGTTAATTATAGTAATCGTTTTGCCAATGCTTTTTATGGGGATAATAAAATAGAATCAGGACGTGCTATCATGTATGCTTATGCGGCAATTGCTATAGGAGATATATCAGTCGGTCTTATTAGTCAATATTTCAAGAGCAGGAAAAAAGCATTATACCTTTTTTATCTGTTTACTATTCTTTCAGGTATCCTGTTTTTTAGTGGCGCTATAAAAACTGATTCCAGTATGTATATCGCTTGTGCCTTACTTGGTTTCAGTACCGGCTTCTGGGCTATTTTTGTTACGATGGGTGCAGAACAGTTTGGAACCAATCTAAGGGCGACGGCTGCTACCACTATTCCCAATATGGTAAGGGGCGCACTGCCATTGATCAATATGATGTTTCTGAATTTGTTTCAGAAAGATTGGGGATGGGATATCGTGAAAAGTGGTATTATTACAGGAGTCATCGTTATGGCTATTACTTTAATAGCCGCCTATTTTACAGAAGAAACTTTTCACAAGGATCTCAATTATGTTGAAGAATAAATGAGTTTTCCTGATCACTTGTTTATTATAATCACTTTTTCAATGATCTTTTTTTCCGGTAATTGTTCCATACAGGCATGGTCGCCACGATAACAGGGCTTATTGCCGAACACTGAACAAGGGCGGCAATACAAATCAATTTGTACCGCATTGTCAGCCGGCTGTCCCCATCCATAAAAACCGGCAAAAGGATGTGTAGCGCCCCATACAGATACAACCGGTACGCCGAATAAAGAAGCTAAATGCATGTTGGCGGAATCCATACTTATCATCATATCCATATGGCTGATAATAGCCATCTCTTCCCGGAAAGAAAACTTTCCTGCAAGATTAATAACACCCGGAAATTCCTTCTTCCATTCATTCAAAATAATCACTTCATTTTTTCCGCCTCCCAATAGAAAAAGCTGCAGGTTATTTTGCCCGGATAATTCTTTTAATGCCCGCTTCATTTTTTCAATCGGGTACATTTTTTCCTGGTGCTTTGCAAAAGGAGCAATGCAGATATTTTTTTTTGTTTTTGAAAAAAATGTAATAGCTGCGGCTGGTAAGGATTGTTTGGCAAACACCGGTTGAGCTGTGTTTAAAATAATGGGCAGATTCAATGCTGCAAATACATCAGCATACCGTTGAAAAGATGTTTTTAACTGAACAAGCTGTTTATTTTCTTTTCTTGTAAGTTGTTTTTTTTCTTTGCGGCCTTTATCAATTGCTGCGGTTTTAATACCAGTTGCCTTAAATAAAAAAGAAATTATTTTTGAGCGCAATACATTATGCAGATCAGCTACTGCATCAAAGCTATATTGGCTTTTTAGTTCCCGGAATAATTTATACAAGCCTTTAAGGCCTTTGTGTTTTCCTTTTGTTTCAACAGGATACACCGTTGTTCTTTCCAACGGTTCAAAAAGAGGGGCCAGTAATTTTTGTGTTAACACTGTTACCTGCACATCAGGATACTGTTGTAATAACTGATGTAGTACCGGAACAGTCATGGCTACATCGCCCATAGCAGAGAGGCGGATAACAAGTATATGTTTAGGCTTCATCGGCCTCGGATGTTTGCTGCTGCTGGTATAACACAGGATTTAAAGAAGGATCATTATACATCTTCATTTGTTTATAGACCTTCATATATTTTTTCCCTTGTTCAATATCAGTGAGAAGTTCATCAATGGCAGTGGAAAGATCTTTGCGTTGTTCAAGCAATACACTCAGCTTTTGTCTACAGGCTGCTTTATGATCTTCTGAAGCATTTGGGCGATTGGCTTCCGCCTGCATATGATATATTTTCAAAGCAAGTATAGAAAGACGGTCAATAGCCCATGCAGGACTTTCCGTATTGAGAGATGCTTCCTTTAGCAGGTTTATATTTTTATATTTTTCTAAAAAATAACTGTCAATATATTCTACTACATCCGTTCTTTCCTGGTTAGAACTATCAATTCTTCTTTTTATCATCAATGCTTCTACCGGATCAATAGCAGGATTGCGAATAATATCTTCCAGGTGCCATTGTACAGTGTCTATCCAGTTCTTCAGGTACAGCAGGTGCTCTATCTTATCTTTTGGATACGGGTTGCTGACAGGATTGTCAACATTATCAATGATATGATAATTATTTATACTTTCTTCAAAAATGACGTTACACAATGAACTGATCATAAACTTTCTTTAATAGCAATAATGATTCAAAACAAAATTCGCTTGTAAAGATACAGCACCTGATGTTTTTGAAGCAAAACTGCACAATTACTAAAAAAAGCAATCGTGCCGTTTGTATTTAATTACGAAAAAGCTAATCGTTCGGAAAGAAAAAAGGGATTAAAACATGGCAGCTATTTTTTGCCACCAGGGAACTTCTTTTTTTGGAAAAAGCAGGAGATATGCCGTATGGGATTGTATTTCTAACAGTATCTCCTTTTCAAGATTGCTTTTCTCTCGTGGCGATAAATAAGTATTAGGTTTAGTGTCGGAAGGCCAGTCCTGTATTTGCCATTGCTCGGCAGGTATCGTCTGGCCGTTTATATACCTGAGTAGTTTAGGTTGTTGCTGAATAGTTAATTCAGGAGCTATACTGTTATATATTTCTAGCTGTCCATCTGATGAAGTAATTAGATCAGCGGTTGTTCCTGTTTCAACTAGCTCCAGGTTGCCTACACTGACCAATTTTTGATTCAGGCGTTTCACTATTTCTTTCTTTCCTTCTTCGTATAACTCTTTTGCCAGGTTAAAAGAAACGGGCAAGAAATGTCTTTTTTGCCATAAGGCATTAAAAACGGTCAAAACCAGATGTTTGGAGTCTTCAGGTGAATGAAGTTTTCGAAGACCATAGAAGTATAGACTATACCAATAACGGTAGTATATATCTTCAAATGCTTCGGTATCATTAACAACAAGTCGGTCCGCAAGGACTTGATCAACAGTAAAATTCCTGCTCATTGGGGTACAATTTTAGACTTACAAATTCAGGGTAGGAAATTGTATCTCGCAGGAATTGAAAAAAAAGGGGATTATTCTAACGGAAATTGGGATTCTTATCGATTGATCTCGCAGGAATTGAAAAACTGGAATAGAATGCTAAACTACTCAACTTTTTGAAACAAACAAAAGCTAGTTCAAAAATTTTTTCACATCCTGGTCAAATTTTAGTAATAAGAATCCCAAATAAGAAAATAAATCAGAACATTTAGAATCAAAACAGGGCCGCTATCTTTTGCCACCAGGGTTTTTCCTTTTTTGGGAAAAACAAAGGATAGGCAGTGTACGCTTGTATTTCATGCAATATTTCCATTTCTAATAATGACCGTTCTTCCGGGGATAATTCAGGATCTGCTGAAGTGCAGGATAACCAGGCTTGTATTTGTCTTGTTTCTGCCGGCATAGATTTGCCATTTACATATCGTTCCAGCTTACTGTGTAAAATTTGAGCTTTCATATACTTAATTTTTAGGATAAGATAAAAGGTTGTTGAGCGAAAATTTATGAGTAAACGAATGCAACATCCATTTGACAGTGGCAAAGATGTTATAATGTTCAACACCTGTCTGACCGGTTTGCTGCCTGATCAGTTCAGATGGTTTGTTGATGATAGCGTATCTTTTGGTGACAGGCTTCATGGCCGCCTGTAATGATTGTACGCTAAATTCCGTCGCTAACCGGCTTTCAATATAGGCCAGGTTATTTTCGGTGGTCAATTTTTGACTCAGACATTGTACTACGGTTTTTCTTACTTCCCCGTATAAATGTTTTGATATAGAGAAAGAAACAGGCAAAGAATGCCTTTTTTCCCAGATATCAATAAAGATATTACGAACAATTATTTTGGCATCTTCAGGTGTGAGAAGCTTTTTCAGGCAATAGAGATATAAGCTGTTCCAATAACGGCGATACAATTCTTCAAAAGCCTCTGTGTCATTAAGACTAAGACGATCGATCAAGGTTTGATCAGTTGAATAGATCCTGCTCATTGGGGGTACATTTTAAAAGTTAAACAAATTCAGGATATTGAAAATGTTTTTTCGCAGGAAATGGAAACTAAAAAAATGGTTATCGCAGGAGATTGTAAAGTGGGAGAGTTTCTCGCAGGAATGGAAATGAATTGAGGACTAAACTAAGCAACTTCTTTATATACTGCAATATTTCATTAATAAAATTTGTTCACATGGGAAAATTACTATGCTAGCATAAGGTGCTAATTCTTAAACAAATACAATGAGTAAGGATGTGGGTAACATCAGAAACCGAAACTCAATTAAAATAGATTGCAGGTATGATCAATAACTACAATCAAACAACTTCACTTAATTCGAGCCAGCGCAATTCTTTTGCATCCAATAGTTGTGTGATCTCGCCAATACGAAGGGAAAGTTTTTGTAATTCTTCAAAAGGAGTATTACTATTATTGAGTTGGTTGTTGATCTTTTCTTTTTCCCTG
>CAMLEX010000320.1 GCA_946479055.1 uncultured Bacteroidota bacterium
ACAATGCTGGAGTTGTTCCATGTAGTCGTTTTCAAAGTCGATGAATAGGCTACCTTGTGTTTATCGCTCAGTGCCCTTGCCATCTTCACTCGCCATTCTGGCGCATTTTCATCTTCCAGGATGGGTGGCCAGCGGTTTTGGAAAAGCTCGAAAGTGTTGCGGCCAAAGGCAACTGTCCTGGTATCTGACAAGAGACCATGAATAAATTCAAAATATTCGGAATCCGGAGTTACATACTGGGCATCTACAAAGCCATCAGGTGTAGTGTTGATCAAACTCATTACTTTTCCCATTTGTTTGAAATTTTAATTGGTAAAAACTAATGACGATTGAGTTTCTAGAATTCGACAAATTTTTGAAAATATTTTTTTCGTCCGTTATGTCAGCAGCGGTTATACGCAACTTCCCGAAAATCCGCTGCCTTGGTGTGTGTCTTCATGCACCAATATAATCAAAATCATAGTTCCGTAGTTCCGATGCGTGAAGCGACACCGGGGCATCTGGAAAAGGATTCTGGCTCGCAAATACAGCATGTGGTCTTGACCACCGCAGATGTTTTTTTCTTTTATGTTCTTTTGGCTTGAACCATCCTCCGACAAGCTCTGAAGAACCAAAAGTTCAAAGCATCCGCCGCGGCGGATGGCCGGGCCAGCGCACAAAGACTCTAATAATTTATATATCGTTTTTATCCGGAGTGGAAGAACGAAAACTCCGCTGCGTAATATGCTGAGCAACGGGAATCGCTGCTTTTTCGCTGAAAGTGTTTATAGAAATACAAGGTTGACAGGAAGCGAAAAAGAGGCGCTGGAAGTTTTCCTTAAGTAAGTCTATCATATTATGTTGATCTTTGGATTTAGGTATAAATAATTACGGATGGAACTGAAACCATTTTTTGACTATATCGCCCAATTCATTCCGTTGACGGCAGAGGAACAATCCCTATTGGAATCTAAAGTCAAGGTCAGGAAATATTTGAAAGGACAATTTGTTGTTCAGAATGGCGATACCTGTAAATACGAAAACTTTGTTTTATCGGGCTGCCTAAAAACGTTTTATATTGACAATGACGGACAGGAACATATCGTCATGTTTGCGATAGAGAACTGGTGGACCGGCGATCTTGGGAGTTTTATAACTCAAACACCTGCGGATTATAATATACAGTGCCTTGAAAATTCCGTTCTCACCCAGATCTATTACGAAGACCTTGAACAACTTTACATTCAAATCCCAAAACTGGAACGTTTTTTCAGGATCATTATTCAAAAAGCATTAGTAACTTCTCAAAAAAGAATAATAAATAACTTCAGCCTGCCGGCTAAGGACCGTTACTTAAAATTCCGTGAACAATACCCGCAAATAGAACAAAGGGTACCGCAGTATATGATCGCCTCCTATCTTGGTATTACGAAAGAATTTCTCAGCAAGATCCGCAACCAGTTGATCATAGAATGATGAAATATTAAACTGGTTTAACTTCCTTTTTTAATCTGCCTTATTTTCAAGGGCACGCATTCTCATGAGCTTTGTATAAATTTTAAATACAAAACTTATGTCAGCATTTACCCGCTTGCTCAATCTTTTACACACTAAAAAATTCTACAATGAAAAATAAACTATTTAATACATCCGATTCATGGACAATGGTTGTGCTGAGAGTCGTTTTAGGTTTGGTCGTTTTCCCTCATGGAGCACAAAAATTGCTGGGTTGGTTTGGTGGTTATGGTTTCTCAGGCTCGATGAATTATTTCACCAATACAGTTGGCTTGCCGTGGATCATTGGTTTTTTAGTAATCATTCTAGAATTCTTTGGCGCCCTTGCGCTGATTGCCGGAGTAACCACCCGCATCCTGGCGGCGTTTTATATTGTTATTGCGATCGGGATCATATTTACTTCCAGTATTCAATATGGATTTTTTATGAACTGGTTTGGCAACCAGGGTGGCGAAGGTTATGAATATTTCCTGTTATGGATCGGTATTGCAATCGTTTTGCTATTTAATGGCGGCGGTAAATATTCATTTGATAAGCTACTATCAGAGCGTAACGAAAGCCGATAGGAAAATAAACAATGCACAGAAACTTACTCTGTCCCATAATGTGTCAACAGAGTAGGTTTTTGTATTCCTGGCACTAATCACGGTGTAGGCAGGCACCCACCTGGGCGTAACATTAATATTTTCAACTACAGAATTATCTTAGCCCCAATAGTTGTGTAACACATCGCCTTCCCTCTTTCAGAAAGATCAGGGCGTCCTTTTACGGTAATAAGATGTTGTGGAATTACATATGCTGGCGTAAACAGCAGTTGGACTTTGTCTTTGGTAAAAATTACCGGCATTGAAAATTCATAGGACAGTATGTTGAAACCTTTCACTTCTTCTGAGACTGTTTGCCCCGCACCGGGGAATAATAAAGAATTCTTTCTTTTAAAATAAGTATTGGTGAATTGTTGCGTGCCTGCATATAAAAAAGCTGAGGGATCAATCACCAACACAGAATTACCGGCAAACTGTTTACGAAAAATATGATCAATGCCGGCGTTAATTCCGAAATCCACTTTATCACTGAACTTAACATCGACACCACCTGTAATATTTATCAGCTTATTCAGATTCGTAATAGTGAAAGCTCCCTGTAATTTTAATGCTGACTGTACCAGCTGGCTATTGTTTTCGTAAAATGGCTTTATGATATAAAAGTTGTCAAACCATTTTTTATCATCAGAGATAAATACATAACCTGCCGTAGCCACTGTGCCTGCATAATCGAAAGATGAAGATGCATTGTTTACAAAGACCGGAGCAGCATTGATGTAAAAATTTTTGAACCATAATTCGGCTAATGGGAAAAAACCGCTGCTTCGTAAGCTATCCGTTCTTCCGTAATAATTGAGATGACTGTTGTAGTTGACGCTTAATTTGAACTGTGGCTTTGAATTTTCAGTGCTATCTGTTTGTGCCTGCAGGTAACAAGCAAAACAAATACTGATTATGGCAAGAGTGAATATCTTTTTCATCGGGTGGTATTTATAAAACATCCCATCCGAAAGTGGAATGGGATGTTTAAATTTAAATGTTAACCAACTATTTAATGAACATTTGAGCTTGTGTTGTGCTCTTCGTTTTTGCCTGGGCCGCTGCTTTTGTACTTGCTTTAGTTTTTGCATCAGCCGACTTTTCAGTTCCTGTTGTAAGATCAGCCTTCACATTTGCATCCATTTCGGTCTTTATTGCATTTGCCTTACCTGTTCCGGTTGTTGATCCGTCTTTGGCAATAGCCGAAACTTTTGTTCCTAAGTTATCCTGACTGCTGCTGTTGCTTTGATCCGCATTTGAAGTGTTGTTTGCAGCAACAGTTGTGCTTGTGCTCACCGAGGTCTCTTTTGGAATAAGAGCGGAATGAACATTGGCATTTTCTAATGCTGCGGCATTTGCATGATCAGCAGCAGTCTGATTATAATTGCTACCCGCTTTTGCGTTTGCATTAGTACCTGTTTTTATTTTTGCATCCGCAGCTGCTGCCAAGCCTTTCTGTGAGCGAACAGTAGAAGAAGATTGAGCGATTGGCGTTTGCACTGTTGCTTTCGTAGCCGTGGTAGTAGCTGTTGCGGCTCTTGTTGCAGCATTCGTACTTACTGAGGCTCTAGTTGCAGCACTGGTGGCACTTCGGGCACCTAATGTAGCCTGGCTAAATCCTGCAAAAGAAATACCGAGGGCCAGCAAGGCAATAATTGCTTTTTTACTTGTCTTCATAGTTGCATTATTTGTTTTGTTAATAAATACGCCTTCCGGCACTCAGCTAACACATAGTGCCAAAAGATTTTAGTTTAATTTTTACTGTTATTACTAAAGATCTTTTCGTGGAAAGAGGAACGGTGTCACAAAGACCTGCCCGGTAAAATAAAGTTTAACCCCTGTATAAAAATTTAGCTGATAAAGATTGTTTTTATTTCAAAAAGGAAAGAAATCATGTAACACTACCAGGCAGTTGCGTAAAGTTACGATTGAGCATGTGTCTCCTCTCGCCTGGTTATGATAAAGTTCAACCATAAAAACTTTTAGAATAATTCGTCATTCATCAGACATTGGATATTAATTTCATCTGGTCTTCATGTCCTTTTATTTAATTGCTTGTACACTTCCATTAAACCTCGATTATTTTGAATCAATAGCGTTCGTGTGGTTTATTTTTTCGCCGTAAAATAGAAAAGGATTCTGGCTCGCAGATACGGCTTGTGAATAGTGTTTATAGGTATACGAGGTTGACAGGAAGCGAAAAAGAGGCGCTGGAAGTTTTCCTTAAGTGCAGGGATGTAAGGGGGCCTTAAGTTAACGAATATGGTGAAGACACGCAACATGGCGCTTACTCATTACGGTCACTAACCCAGGAGAAGAGCATAGATGGCGCAACTTTACTCACTGCGCCGCAAGCGTTCTGCACAGTTTGATAAAGATCGCAGATGATGATAAGTTCCCTTCCAGATATGTCCCTTTAATCCTGTTTTACTTTCCGGCCTTGTGTCGAGACCTTCTTCATACCAGTCGCCATGAATAGGGTCTATTAAATAAGTTTGTATGTACCGCCACATCATTTTAAATTTTTCAAAATAATGCATCGTATCATTGGGGAAATGATCAGCCATCAGCAAGAGTGTATTTAATCCTTCGGCTTGTGACCACCAGTTCTTACTATTTCTTATAATAGAAATATCTTTTTTGTGTTTGAAGTAATATGCTTCATCATAAAAGCCGCCTGTTTTATTATCCCATCCATTTCGCAGTGCATGATCCACCATGCGTTTAGCTACAATCATAGTAGCCGTATCATTCTTTAATCCTAATGCGTGTGAGGCCTCCAGCATCAGGTAAGCTGTTTCTACATCATGGCCGAAAGATACATGATCAAGGTTGCTATGTTGTAATATCACGGCTTCCGATGAATCCTGAAAAGATACAGGCGTCCAGTCGGGTTGTAAAAAAAGTACCAGGTTGCCTTTTTTTGTGGTAATAATATCCCGGATCAACCATAACATTTCCTCCAGGCGTTTCCGAAGCAATGGATCGGGCCATACTGCATATAATTCAGTAAAAGCTTCCAACAGATGAATTGATGTATTCTGATCTTTATAGCCAATAGAAGAGGTTGAAGGAATAGCGGCAGTTCTTTTAACGGGTGTTCCATCTGGCAACAGATCCTGGTAATAACCTTTGTATATCGGATCATGGCAATGTTTTTCAAGCCACCAAAAGCAATTTTTTGCCAGCCTCAATGCATTAGTATCACCGGATCTGCGGTACCAGGCCGCCGATGCATAAATACCAAAAGCATTTCCGTAAGTCATTTTTCCCGTACTATCTTTTACATTCCCTTTACGATCGACAAGCGTAAAAAAACCACCATTGGTTTTATCCCACATTGTATTTTGCAAAAACGCAAATCCATGTCTTGCACATTCTTTATAATAAACAACACCAGGGTATAATCTTGAAGCTGTTGCATTGGACCATACATGCCGTGCCTGGGTCACAATCATTTTATCCTGCGGGCCTGTTGGCAAAAAATTATAAGTAAACGTGCTGAGAAATCCTCCATATAAACTGTCAATGCTTTGAGGATACCATTTATTCAGTAACTCTGTCCGGATGGATTTTTCCATCTCCGCAGCTATTTGCAATCGTTCATTGATAGCACCTGCTTTTGGGGGAGATTGCTTTTGAGCTGATACAGACACACCCGCCAATAAAAAAAATGCAGCAGAGATCATATGAGGCAAGGCTTTCATTTATTAAAGATAAAATAAGTATGAGCTATAATCATACGTCTTCAGTGAGAGTGTTGGGTGTATCCTGGATTACCGCTGCCCTGGTGTCGCTCACGCACCAATTTAATCAAATCATAGTTCCGGTACGTGGAACGACACCGGCGCCTTCTTTTTTTTACGGACACACACCAAGGCTGTGACTAAAGAAGATTGCTTTGTTTCGGCCGCTTGTAATTAACGATGTTATTCAACTGTGTTTTGCGGCCTTACAATGACGGGGCCGCTGGCAATTAACAATACAATTCAACTGTGTTTTCAGCGGCCTCGATGACGTTGCTTCGGTTCCCTAGCAATGACGGGCACTCCGATTACGAAAGAACACATCAAAGCGCCGGAGTCTCCGT
>CAMLEX010000321.1 GCA_946479055.1 uncultured Bacteroidota bacterium
TAGCGGCAGGAATAAAAGGATTGCAGCAAACTGTATCTGCAGCCCCTGCACCGCCTCCTGCTGGGAGAAACCTTTTTAAAGAGTTGGGTGTACGTACTTTTATTAACGCTGCGGGCACCCTCACCATGATGACCGGTTCATTAATGCATGATTATGTGCTGGAAGCTATTAATAATGGCGCAAAGGAATTTTGCTTGCTGGACGAACTGCAGGATAAGGTTGGCGAAAAAATTGCCGGATTGGTTCATTCAGAAGCCGCTGTTGTTACATCAGGGGCCTTCTCCGCAATGACGTTGGGGCTGGCAGGAATTCTGACAGGGATGGATCAAAAAAAAATAGAACAGCTTCCACACCTGGAAGCCACTGGCATGAAATCGGAAGTAATCTGTCAAAAAGCACATGAGATCGTATACAACCATGCGCTGAAGAATACAGGCTGTAAAATAATTTATGTAGAAACAGTGGAAGAGTTAGAGAAAGCCATTAATGATAAAACAGCATTACTACATTTTTTAAATATTGAAGCGGACAAAGGAAAAATAATGCATGAACAATGGGTAGCTCTTGGTAAAAAACATGGCATCCCAACTTCTATTGATATAGCAGCGGATGTGCCGCCGGTATCCAATCTCTGGAAATTTAATGATATGGGTTTCAGCTTTGTGGTTATATCGGGTGGTAAAGCTATGCGTGGTCCACAAAGTGCGGGACTTTTAATGGGCAAAAAAGATATTGTATCCGCCGCCCGTTTACACATGCCTCCCCGTGGTTTTAATGTAGGCCGTGGTATGAAGGTGAATAAGGAAGAAATATTAGGAATGTATGTAGCGCTGGAAAAGTATATCAGCCAGGACCATGATAAAGAATGGAAAGAATGGGAAGAAGCCACAGCTAAAATTGAAAATAGCGTAAAGGCTGTGAATGGCGTTACAACTAAAGTGACTGTTCCTGCTTTGGGTAATACTACTCCGACACTTGAAATCAGTTGGGACAATAACAAAGTAAAACTTACCGGCAAAGAGCTGCAGCAAAAATTACGCAATGCTTCCCCTTCCATTGAGATTGGTGATGTACAGGAAAAAAGCATTGCTGTTACAGTGTGGATGCTGAAACCGGGACAAGAGAAAATAGTAGCAGCAAGGATTGCAGAAGAATTATCAAAAGCTTCTGTTTAATTATAAGCTGTTATAAAGGATCAGATTTTTAGTCACAGGCTGCAGTGCCCTTATCATCATCATCCGTTCACCACGGCAAGCAAGTCTAGCCTGAAAAAAAATATCAATTTACTGCATGAGAAAAGTAAGTGCTTTATTCTTTTTTATTCTTGTCTTTCATTTTGTAAAAGCACAGCAATATGCAATCGTTATAAAGGGCGGGCATCTCATTGATCCTAAGAACAGCATCAATGAGGTAATGGATATTGCTATTGCTGATGGGAAAGTCGTAAGCGTAGGCAAAAATATTGATACCGCTAAATCCATACAGGTTGTTGATGCCAAAGGCATGTACATTACCCCCGGGCTTATAGATGCTCATGTACATGTTTTTTATGGAACAGACCCGGATCGTAAATACAGTAATGGAACATCATCCATTCTGCCGGATGGTTTTACTTTCAGAACAGGCGTAACTACAGTAGTAGATGCCGGCTGTGCCGGCTGGCGCAATTTCCCTCTTTTTAAAAAGCAGGTAATAGATAACTCAAGAACCCGTGTATTGGCATTGCTCAATATTGTGGGAGAAGGTATGGGTGGTGAAACCAATGAACAGAATACCAGGGACATGGACAGCAAGATGACTGCGTTGGTGGCACGCCGTTATAAAGAATATGTTGTTGGTGTTAAGGTGGCCCATTTTGTAGGCAATGATTGGACACCGGTAGATGAAGCCGTGAAAGCGGGAACCATGGCCAACATCCCGGTGATGATAGATTTTGGTTATAGCGACCCGCCGTTGTCCATAGAAGAATTGTTTATGAAACATCTTCGTGCCGGAGATATTTTTACACATTGCTTTGGCCAGCTTAGCAATAGAGAACCGATCGTGGACGTAAACACAAAAAAAATAAAATCATTTGTGCCGGATGCCCAAAAGAAAGGAATTGTTTTCGATGTGGGATATGGACAAATCAGTTTTGCTTTTTCACAGGCGATACCTGCTATTAAAAGCGGCTTTTATCCAAACTCCATCAGCACCGATATTCATGCCGGAAGCATGAACAATTCGATGAAAGATATTTTGAACATCATGTCAAAGTTCATGGCAATGGAAATGAGTATTAAAGATGTGATCAAAACAGTTACCTGGAATCCTGCAACAGAAATCAAACATGAAGAGTTGGGAAACCTTTCAGTGGGAGCGATTGCAGATATAGCTATTCTTTCTGTACACGAAGGAAAGTTTGGTTTTTATGATTATACCGGGTATAAAATAGAAGGCAAACAAAAATTGGAATGTGAAATGACGATCAAAGGCGGAAAAATTGTGTATGATTTGAATGGCATTGCGATGCCTGTTGTAGTGAAGGGTACCAGATAGTAGATGCTGGAAGAATATCGAATATTGAAACAAGGGATTTTGAATAATGAAATTGGGAAATGAGAAGGCAAAACTTGCAGTTTTAACATTTACTATTCAATGCGGTTTTGCTAAGAAATGTATATCAACCTTTCAGGCTTTTAATCCCGAAGGGATGATAGTATTATAGATTTTTAGTAAGACATATGTATTTGAACTCTGAAAGGGAGACATAGCAGAGTAACCTATCCTTAAGAATACGACATTAATTCAATATTCACAATTCATTATTGACAAATGAAACATAGGCTTATTATAATCGTAGTACTGCATCTGCTTTGCAATTGTTTCTGCCCGCTTCATGCGCAAACAATTCCCAAAGAGGAATTGATCTTTTTAACTGATGAATGGAAAGGGGAACGATTTACTGATGGACGTCCTAAAATACCAGACGACCTGGTAAAGAGGGCGAAAAAAATCGCTATTGAAGATGCCTGGACAATTTTAAATAATGAAGGATATAGCTGCCAGTATGAAGGGAACTGGAAAATGGTGAATGAAGACACACCTGTAGTTGGCCGAGCATTCACCGCCTGTTTTATGCCCAGCCGTCCGGACCTGGAAAACAATATTAAAGACCGGGGTAAAAAAGAGGGACGTAGCGGCAACACCAATTCATGGCCTATTGATATGCTGACAAAAGGTGACGTGTATGTGGCCGATGGCTTTGGTAAGATTGCAAATGGCACGCTGATAGGCAGCAATCTCGGTAATTCCATTTTTGCCAAAACAGGTAATGGTGTGGTGTTTGATGCTGCCGCCCGGGATTTGGAAGGGCTATCGGAAATAAAAGGCTTTAACGCTTATGTAAGAGACTGGCACCCTTCTTACCTCAGGGACGAAGTTTTAATGGGCATCAACACTCCTGTTCGCATAGGGCATGCTATTGTATTACCAGGTGACCTTGTTATTGCAAAAAAAGGAGGTGTTATTTTTATTCCTTCACACCTGGCGGAAAAGGTAATAGTAACAGCAGAGTTTATTACACTGAAGGATAAGTTTGGCATCAGTCTGCTTAAAGAAGGCCGCTATACGACCGGTCAGATAGATAGTCAATGGACAGATAAAATAAAAGAAGATTTTCTGCAATGGCTCAACAAACATCCGGAAGAAGTGCCAATGACACGGACCCAGTTAGACGAATACATGAAAAACAGAACATGGTAATTCAATAGGCGATAGACAATAAACAATAGACAATCGGCAAACCGCTTGCTTTATTGCAAATTGCCTATTGCTTATTATTTGTTACCAGGAAATATTTAAAAATAGAAATGGAACAGAATAAAATACTTAACAACCTGCAGGCATTAGGAATTGAGTTTGAAAACCTGCCAAAACCCGGCGGATCATATGTTGCTGTAAACATCAGGGGTAACATTGCTTACGTCGCCATCCAGTTTCCAATAAAAGATGGCAAGTTCTTTTTTACCGGACGATTTGGAGAAGATGTAACAACAGAAGAAGGGTACGAAGCTGCAAGGCTTGCTGCAACGAATGTGTTAGGACAGATAAATAAGTTTGTTGGCTTTGATAATGTCATCGGGCTAAACCATGCTGACATCTATTACCGGGCAACCGAAGATTGGGACGATGGGCCTCGTGTGGCAAACGGTGCATCTGACTTGTTTTTGGAAGTTTTAAGAGATCAGGGAAAACATAGCAGGGCGATATTTGGCGTTGATAAATTGCCCAGCAATTTTAGTGTTGCTCTCACCACTTCATTTACAATTAAAGATAAATGAAGACTATGTTCAGCTATTCCTTTCCGGGCTTTTTGATATCACGACTTTTTGTAAAAATAATAGTGATTGGTTTAATAGTCGCAGGCCTTAGCAGGTGTGCCAGCCCTTCAACAAACTTGCCACCAGGCGACCCCGGAAACGGGGGACTTATTCTGCCGGGAAATTTTGAAGCGGTTGTAGTTGCAGACAGCATAGGAAGAGCAAGGCATATTACTGTTAATGACAACGGTGATGTATATGTGAAATTAACTTTTAATGACGCCATGCATGGATCGGGAGGAACTGTTGGCCTTCGTGATAATAACAATGATGGTAAAGCTGATGTTATCGCCTATTTTGGTGATTACAAAGATGAGGGCGGTTTACCGGTTGGTATAATGGTACATGATGGATACCTGTATTCCTCTACTGTAAAAAATGTTTTAAGAAACAAATTAACTCCCGGAGAATTAATTCCTGAAAGCAAAACTGAAGTCATACTCAATGATGATGATGAAAAACTGGGAAGAAAATGGCATACAGCAAAACCTTTTGCATTTGATAATGCAGGTAACATGTATGTTCCTTTCGGGGCGCCAACCGATGCGGCTCAGGACGCCGCGAAAGCAGGCCCGGCAGGCATTCCGGATGGTAAGGGATTAGACCCTGCTCCCGATCTTGAAAAGCATGCAGGTGTCTGGCGGTTTGATGCTGATAAAAAAGGGCAAACACAAAAGGACGGATATAAATATGCTACCGGTATCCGAAGTGTATTGGGTATTGCATGGAATCCCATAGATAATAGTTTGTATGCAGTAATGAATGGAATGGATAATTTTCATACCAGGTATCCAAATATCTATTCGCCGTGGCAGGCGGCAGTGCTTCCTTCAGAACCTTTATTAAAAGTTACCGAACATTCAAACTTTGGGTGGCCATACTCTTACTATGATCAGATACAGAAAAAAAATATTTTACAACCAGGTTATGGCGGCGATGGCAAAATAGTTGGCAGGGCCGCTGCATTTGATTTACCTGCAATGGCTTTCCCTGGGCACTGGGCCCCGATGGATTTATTATTCTACCAGGGAAATCAATTTCCCGAACGGTATAAAAAAGGAGCCTTCGTTGCATTTCATGGTTCTACAGATCGTTCACCCTATCCGCAAGCCGGGTATATTGTATGCTTCGTTCCGTTTGAGAATGGTGCGCCTACAGGCAAGTGGGAAGTTTTTGCTGACGGCTTCACAGGCATAGACACTGTAGTCAACACAAGTGATGCGCTTTACAGACCGATGGGTCTTGCTGAGGGGCCTGATGGTTCTTTATATATCTCCGAATCCAATAAAGGAAAAATCTGGCGGGTAATGTATAAAGGAGATAAAAATAAATTTAGCGGCGCACAATTGGCTGAAATGGAAAAAAGAAAATCCAGGTCGTATATAAAAACGCCGGATGAAGTAAAAGATAACCTGGGTATAGGAGGCGAAATGAACGGCCTGATATTGTATAATTCGTATTGCACAAGCTGTCATCAAAGAGATGGAAAAGGTGATAACAACCGCTATCCGCCAATAGCAGGTTCCGATTGGGTGGCAGGGGATAAGAAACGGCTAATTGGCGTTATATTAAATGGATTGCAGGGAGAAATTAAAGTTAGTGGAAAAACCTACAATGGCCTGATGCCTGCGCATGGCGGTTTTTTAGATGATCATGCAGTTGCATCAATTCTAACTTACGTAAAAAAGAAATTTAATAAAGAAGACAGTTTCGTTACTTCCACTGAAGTAAGTAAAGTGAGAGCAGCATCGAACAATAAAAAATAACATTGGATGAAAGTTTTTAGTGCTATACTGTT
>CAMLEX010000322.1 GCA_946479055.1 uncultured Bacteroidota bacterium
CCATTGTTTGCGGATCATTTTTTAAAATAGCGGCTACATCAAAACCATTCATCTCGGGCATCATTACATCCAGTATCACCAGATCGGGACGATGGTTGCGGATACTGGCCAGCGCCTCTTTCCCATTTGCAGCTTCTTCAATTATATATCCTGCATCACCTAACTCCTGGTTGAGTAAAGAACGGATGGAATCATCATCGTCTACAACAAGTATGGTTGCATGATTGCCATTTAGGTTGAATTTGGATTGAGCCATTTGCTCTTTCAGCTGCTTTACCAAATCATTCAGGTGTATGGGTTTGGATGCATCTGTTTTTTGAATGGGCAAAGCAAAAAAGAAGGTGCTGCCTTTTCCTGGTTCACTCTCCAGCCAGATACGGCCACCATGATGTTCAACAATTTCTTTACAGATGGGCAGACCCAAGCCGGTTCCTTTTGGTTTATCAGTAAGTGTATCACCTACTACCTGTTTGAATTGCTCAAATACAGCCTCATGATCCTGCGGAGCAATACCAATTCCGGTATCTTCTATGCCAACCACTATTTCATCTTTTTGCTGTTGGGCCCGGCAAATAACTTTTCCTGACGGAGTAAATTTCACCGCATTGGAAATGAGATTTACGACCACCTGGATGAGTTTATCACGATCTCCGCTGATCAACGGCAGAACCGGATCGATATATTTTTCGAGGATAAGATTCTTTTGTTCAAAAAGTGATGTGGTGGCTGCAATAGCTCTTTCGATTATTTCCTGTATGGATACACTTTCCAGGTTCCACTCCATTTTGCCAGCTTCAATCTTAGCAAGATCAAGCACTTCATTGATAAGATTGGTCAATCGTTCTCCTTCAGAAATAACAACGTTGAGATTTTCGGAAATCTGTTGAATTGTTTTTCCGGTTTTGGCATCGGATTGATTGGTAGCAGGAAAAATTTTCTCCTCTAGTCTTTTTTTAATGATTTTGGCAAAGCCCAATACAGAAGTAAGTGGTGTCCTTAACTCATGGCTGACAGTGGAGAGAAAAGAACTCTTGGCCTGGTTTGCTTTTTCAGCTATTTTACTGGCATCTTCCGCCTGTTGCCTCGCCATGCTTACTTCTTCAAACAATTGTGCTTTTCGTAAAGCCACACCAACCGAAGCAGCAATAGTAGATAAGAGACGTTCATCATTTTCATTAAAACGATTTTCACTTTCAGTACTCTGCACACTTAATACACCTATTATCTCATCTCCTACTGGAATGGGCACACCGAGATAAGATGCTGCAGGAATGCCTACACGGGAAACGCCTAATTCTTCTGCTTTAGCTGTTACCTGCTTATTGATGAGAAGCGGCTCTCCGGATAACAAAATTTTTGAAGTCAATCCTTCACCTAATTGCATCGGCTGCATATTATCTCCATACTGGTAAGGGAAGCTGATGATCTGTGTTTTTTGATTTAATAAGGCCAGGTAAACAATATTGGCCTTAAATAAATTTTTCATCTGGTCTCCAACCAGTTTGATCAGTTCTTCAGGATTTAATTGAGAGGTAAGGGCCTGGCTGATATTATTAACCGTACCTAATTCTGATGCTCTTTGTTTGGCCTCGGATAGCAACCGGGTTGTTTCATCAAACAGCCTTGCATTTTCAAGGGCAACACCCATGCTGTTTGTAAGCGTAGAGAGCAATCGTAGATCGGCGTCCGTAAATGCATGTTCTTTGTCAACATTTTGGAGACTAACAGAACCTCTGACCTGATCTCCGACTATCATTGGAACAAAAACAGCTGATTTTGGAGGCTGGCCCATGCTTACACCACTTCCGCCAAATTTTTTGGCTGTTTCAACATAGTTTTCATTAATAAGAATAGGTTTATGTGTTTGAATCAACTGTTTGTTGGCCCAGATCAAAGGCCTTGGATCACTGTATTGGCGTTGCCCTTTTTCAATAGCATATCGCCATATTTCTAGACCCGCTTCATGATCAAATGTTCTGATCAATACAGTTTGCGTATCGAATAATTCGCAGAGTTTTTCGCCAACCAATTCATAGATGGCTTTTGACTTAAATTCTTTTACCAGGCCTTCCTGTACATTGTTGATGACAGCCAGCTCAGCTTTTCTTTGTTCAGTTTCTTTTAAAAGCCGGGTCGTTTCATCAAAGAGCCGGGCATTTTCAAGTGCCACACTCATACTGTTGGCTAATGTTTCTAAAAGACGTACGTCGGATTCGCTGAAAGCATTTTCTTTATCTACATTTTGAAGACTGACATAACTCTTGACTTTGTCTCCTATAATAAGGGGTACAAATAATAACGATTTAGGATATTCCGTTCCCGGAAGAACATTCATACCAAATTTGGCGGCAGCATCGTTAAAGTCTTTATTGATAAGTATTTTTTCCCGGGTTTCAATCATGTGTTGCCGCAACTTATCATATGGCCTGGGTGTCAAATAAAACCGTTCTCCTTTTTCAATGACATAATTGAAATGTTCAGTTTTTGTTTCCTGGTCTAATGTGGCAATGATCATTGCCTGTGCATTGAATACATCAATTATGCGATCCCCGACAAGATCATATATAGCCTGCATATCAAGTTCCTTTGCAAGCCCTTCCTGTACACTATTTATTACTGAAAGTTCAGCAGTTCTTTGTTCGGTTTCTTTAAGCAAGTGAGTAGTTTCATCAAAAAGTCTTGCACTCTTTAATGCTACGCTCATACTATTTACCAATGTAGAAAGCAGGCTTACATCCGAATCAGGGAAAGCATTCTCCTGGTCCAGGTTTTGCAAACTGATCACTCCTGTTACTTCACCAGCCGCAATCATTGGTACCAATACAAGCGATTTTGCAGCCTGGCCTACTACAACCGTATTATCATATTTGATCCGGTTTTCTTCTACATCCTTATTTATTACCAGCAGTTGAGCTGTAGTAATTACATGTTTTCTAAAACCCTTTGGCTCCCGCGGCCCCAGTAATGTTCTGTCTCCTTTCTCAAATGCATATTGGTCTTCGATAAGATTTTTAGCAGGGTCGTAGGTTACGATATCAATAACCTGGGCATTAAAGATCTCACGGATCTTTTCACCTACCAGTTCATAGATTCCCTGCATATCCATTTTTGCCACCAGGTTTTCCTGCACACTGTTGATAACAGCCAGTTCGGCATTGCGTTGTTCAGTTTCTTTAAGCAAACGGGTGGTTTCATCAAAGAGGCGGGCACTTTCCAACGCCACACTCATGCTATTAGCTAATGTGGTAAGCAGGCTAACATCTGACTCGGTGAAAGCATGTTCTTTATCAATATTCTGAAGACTGATAATCCCTTTTACCTCTCCACCCGCCATCATCGGCACAAACACAATTGATTTTGGAAAATCTCCAACCACTACAGGGTTATCATATTCTTTGGAATGTTGCAACACGTTTTCATTT
This sequence comes from uncultured Bacteroidota bacterium, assembly GCA_946479055.1. The sequence continues at coordinate 3,423 of CAMLEX010000322.1, forward strand.
AAGAAAAGTGTCTGTTCAGTTTCTAGTACATGTTTTCTAAAACCGTTTGGCTCACGTGGGCCAAGGAGGGTTCTGTCGCCTTTTTCAAAGGAGTATTTATCTTCAATCAGGCTTGCTTTACGGTCGTAAGTAACAATATCAATAACCTGCGCATCAAAGATCTCACGGATTTTTTCACCAACAAGATTATAAATTCCTTGTATATCCATTTCTCTCACCAGTCCATCCTGTACACTATTGATAACAGCCAGTTCAGCATTGCGTTGTTCAGTTTCTTTTAGCAGCCTTGTGGTTTCGTCAAAGAGCCGTGCACTTTCCAATGCCACACTCATACTGTTAGCTAATGTAGTAAGCAGGCTAATATCCGAATTAGAAAAAGCCTGTTCATGATCCAGGTTCTGCAGGCTGATAATTGCTTTTACTTCATTACCTGCAATCATGGGAACATACATTTGAGATTTTGGCATATCACCAATGAGGATCTCATTGTCAAAATCACGGGTTGCCTGTTCTACATTTTCATTATGTACCAGCAATTGCCTGGTCTGAATAACGTGTTTTCTGAAACCATTTGGTGGTCGTGGACCGAGCAATGTTCTGTCGCCTTTTTCATAAGCATACCGGTCTTCGATAAGGTTGGCGTTTTTATCATAAGTGACTATGTCAATAACCTGGGCATCAAAAATTTCCCGGATCTTTTCACCTACCAATTCATAGATCCCTTGTATATCCATTTTTGCTACAAGGCTTTCCTGCACACTATTGATAACAGCCAGCTCAGCATTGCGTTGTTTAGTTTCTTTTAGCAGGCGGTTGGTTTCATCAAAACGACGGGCACTTTCCAATGCTACACTCATGCTGTTAGATAAAGTTGTAAGCAGGCTTACATCAGAATCAGAAAAGGCATGTTCTTTATCAAGATCCTGTAAACTGATAATGCCTTTTACCTCTCCTCCTGAGATCAAGGGTACAAAAAGTACGGATTTTGATTCTTCACCCACCAACACTTTATTATCAAATTCCTTCATTCTTTCTTGTATACCATGATTGATTACCTGTACCTGGCGTGTTTCTATTACGTATTTTCTAAAACCTTGTGGTGGCCGCGGTCCCAGTAACGTGCGGTCTCCTTTTTCATAAGCATAGCGGTCTTCCAATAAATTTGTTTTCGGATCATAAGTAACAATATCAATGACCTGGGCATTAAAAATTTCACGGATCTTTTCTCCCACCATATCATAGATGGCCTGCATATCCATTTCTCTTACAAGGCTATCCTGTACACTGTTTATCACTGCCAGTTCTTCCACCCGATGTCTTAATTCTGACGTTCTGTGTGAAACTGTTTTTTCCAATTCACGATGTTTTTCATGCAATTGATGTGTACGATAACGGACAATGAAATAGATCAATGTTAAACCAGCCAATGCATACAATGTATAAGCCCACCAGCTTGCATACCAGGGTGGCTTTATAGAAAAAGAATACACAGTTTCCTCGCTCAGTTTCTGATAAACATTTTTTGCCCGTACATGAAAATGATATTTGCCTGCAGGGAGATTAGTATATTCTTTATAATAATTATTATCAAATCCTGACCATGTTTCTTCAAATCCTTCCAGCCATGTTTGATAAAGTGTTTTATCTTCCTGTTCAAAGAAAGGAGCGGCATATTCAAACCGGAGTGTATTGTTATTAAAAGAAAGAGAGGTATTTTTTTTACCTGCTCCTGTATTTAAAATGTCCTTGCCGGCAGTAATATGTCTCAGTATGGTTTTAAAAGCCTGATCATAATTTTTTTCCAGGTTTTCATCGTATCGTACCAGCCCGTCGGTAGTGCAGATCCATACTATACCATTGGGTTCCGGATGAAATTTACCAAAAGTGCGTTCTGCAATAGGCAGTAAAGCTGTTTTATCAAGTCTGTATTTTCCATTTGGCTGGGGAATGGCCAAAACCGTTTCTTTACCGAAGCGTATCCAAACCCTGCCGGCATAATCTTCTATCATATCAAATTCACTGGCTCCGCCGCCATTTCCAAAATGACCAAATGTAGTATCGGGGATAAAGCGCTTTTGTTTTTCATCAAATTTGTAAAGAGACGAATCACCTACAAACCAGGTTTCTCCTTTTATAAAATAAACGGCTCCCAACGAGTTTTTTAATCCCTGTGCCGCCCCAAATTTTTCATATCGGAACTGATGAATATCAGGTTCGCCGTTTTCCTTAAAAGCAGGTGTCATGCGATACACTGAGCCACTTTGAGTACCGGCCCATATGGTTCCATCCTTATTTTCTGAAAAAGTCCAGAATTGATCATCCAGGTTGGGTATATGTCCTTTAAACTCCCAGGTTTGCGAAATTTTATTTCTATAAAAAACAGCTACACCAAACGTAGCACCACCCAGCAGTATATCAGGATATTTTTTTGAAATATATAAACCGGATAACTGGAGATCGCCGCCTATTGAAGCACGGATAAGGGAGGTCTTATTATTTTTTATGAAAAAAAGTCCGTCATTGGGAACTAATAATGTATTGCCATCTTTAAGCAGGCTGAAAGTTTGATTGGGTGGTATCCCATTTACCGGGTCAAAACGACTGGTTTGACTATTAAACTTCATCAAACCGTTGGTGGTACCGAGATATAATTTCCCCTCGAATCTATTAATACTAAGAGTTGCCGTATTAATG
>CAMLEX010000323.1 GCA_946479055.1 uncultured Bacteroidota bacterium
CCTATCAGGAAAATCAATGCCATATTAAAAGATGTGCTGGCTCTTTATAAATAAAAAAACCTGTAAAATCAATCTGCATCACAGCGTAGAAAGTTTTACAAGTTTTTATTATTTCTTTACAATTAATTAACTGCTTCCTGTAATTGTGCGATAATATTTGCTTCAAATTTTTCTTTGTTCTTCTCCAACCATTTTTCAAAACGCTGCATAGAAGGATTTAAACCATAGCTTTCAATCAGATCTAAATGGCGCTCTTTAATGTACAGCCGTTGTACCTCAAACATATTAGCGAGTTCTTCTGCACCCGGAAAGCCAAATCCTGCATATACATCTCTTGGGATATATTTATAATACACATTTTGCTTCAACACTTTTGATAGAATAGCCGCATACTCATTACAGCTCAGGTCTTCACCTACTACGCCTACTACCCGCCCGATATATTCTTCAGGGTGATTAAAAACAGGAGCTACTACACCGCCCATATCTTCCACGGTTACTATGGACAATTTTGTATCTCCTTGGGGAAAGCCAAAGAAAAAATTATCATTTTCATCTTTTTGCAAAGGAAAGAAGCTTAGAAAATTTTCATAATAGAAAGCAATTCTCATAAATGTTGCCGGGATCTTCAGGCTTTTTGTGTATTCTTCTAACTCTGCTTTCAGATCGCAGTGAGGAACAGAAAGTTTACCGTTGCTTAATTGTTTATAGTTTGGCAAAGTGCTGTAAACAAAATGCTCAATTCCTGACTCATGTACAGCATCAACAAGATTTTTTCCATGCTGGTATTCTTTTTCATAATGTTCCCAGAAACTGGTAACACCAAAAACGCCATATACATCTTTCATGGCTGCTAACAAACTTTGTATATCATCAAGATCACCTTCCGCTATTTCTGCGCCTGCTTCTTGCAGGGCTATTGCCTTCGGTGATTTTGCATTCCTGGTAAGAATGCGCACAGCAAATTTGTTTTCATTTAATAATGCTTTTGCAACACTTCCACCTTGTGCGCCGGTAGCTCCTGTAACCAGGATAATTTTTTTTGAAGTCATGAGTAATTTTTTGAATAGTTATGGAATAAGTAATAAAACTGGTTGAATAATAATTATTGTTACGGTAACGACTCGTTCTTTATGAATAATGGTTAAACTTTGAATATAGCTGCAAGCTATTTCTACCAGGCTTTTGAATGAATGCTGTAATGAATGAATTGAGATTAGAAACGCATGAAATGCGGAAACAGGTCAACGGATCATGGCAAGAGATCCATTCTGCTTAGATTTGAACAAAATTTTAAAGTAATGAAACAGCATATCGCCCATATCGCATTGGTAGTTGATGATTATGATGAAGCCATCCAATTTTATACAAACAAGCTGAATTTTACTCTTAAAGAAGATACTGTATTGAGCGAAACAAAACGATGGGTTATAGTCACTCCACCTGGCTCAATTGGGTGTAGTTTATTACTGGCGAAAGCAGCTAACGATGAACAAAAAGTAAGAGTAGGCAATCAAACGGGCGGCCGTGTTTTTTTATTTCTGCATACCGATGATCTGCAGAGAGATTATCAAAATATGAAAGAGCAGGGAATTTCATTTGTTCGTGAGGCTGCTATAGAAGAGTGGGGAACTGTTGCAGTATTCAAAGACCTGTACGGTAATCTTTGGGATCTGATTGAACCTTCAAAATAGTATGAAAATCGTCCTGCAACATGTTTGATCAAACATGTTGCAGGACGAGACAATAGGCTAATGAATATATTCGAAGTTGACTGTGACTTGGTTAATTCCGGTCGAAGGTCTTTTCAAACTCATCATCATATCTGAAATCATTTCCTGTTATCTCATAAAACAGTATTTCAAGCTCGGTAAATTCCCAAGATGAAATATTTTCTCCAAATGTTATTGTTTTGCCTAAATAAGAAAAAGATAATCTATTATCACCATACATTTCATTTATGACGGCTTGCTCAGTTTGAAACCCTAAATAATCAAAGGTTTCACCAGCTAAAGGATGTTTTGTTATCTCGGGTTTGGCAAGATGGCAAAAATTGGAAATTTTTGATGTTTCATAATATTCCGCCTGAAACTTTAAAAAGCCAGTTCTAATTAATTTCAGAGTTTGTTTATCAACATATATTTTTTCAGATTCCAACGTTTTATTTAGAAAACGATAGGCTGCGATAAAACAAGAAAATACTGCAAGCAAACCAATTATTACCAATACCCACTTACTAAAATTGGTAATAATAATGTGTGTAAAAAGCGTTCCTCCAATAAAAAAGCTTAGAAAATAGAAAAAATTTAGATATTTAGCTCTGGTATCAAAAGGCTTAGAAAGCGTAATAAGTTTTCCATCCTTAATATTTTCTATAGTCATAGTAAGTTTTGAAAGGCTTTCAGCGTTCAAGAAATTTTATCTCGGATCAAAACGTAACATAGAAATTCCTGCGCCTGTAACAACTTTGCCCGCTTGTGGTTTATACACAAAATAAAGGTTGTGAAATTTTGAATCGGTTATCCCTTCAATTGGAATTTTAATTATTCCTTTCTTTTCATCTTTTTTAGGTATTGTCATTTTCGCTTTTCCCAATAATTTTCCATCCGGTGCGTCAAGTCTTGCTTCCAGTTCAAAATCAGCAGGAGTGATATTTTGCCAGCCAGTAAAAGCTGTTACATATCCAACGTTGGTAAGGTCAATACTATCAAGGGCAAACCAACCTTCCTGCTGCGGGACTATTAAATAAAATGTACTGTTAAAATAAATGCCCGTAAATCCCTTCAATTTCTGCTTTTTACTAAAAGGAATAATATTAGAAGACAAACTAAATGTGTTTGCGCCTGTCAATGCTTTACTATTATTACCACCTTTATCCGTGTAGCTGGCCGACAGAACCATTACACTATTTGGTTTCTGATTAGTGGCGGCTGTTACACTTCCGGAAGAAGGCAATGATTTTTTTATCGTTTCCTTTTTGCCCAATGATAAAATCCAGGTTACAATTTGCTGCACATCAGTTTGTGAAAGCGTAGCATGGGGCGCCATGGCTACTTCTCCCCAAACACCTTTACCTCCTTTGATGATCTTCTGATGTAAATAATTCATGGCATTGGGATCTTTGCCATATTTCTCCGCTACCTGTAAAAAAGAAGGGCCGATGGATTTTTCAGCTTCCTTATGACAACCTTTGCAATCCAATGACTGCGTTAAACTTTTACCACTTCCTAATGCCTGTCCCTGCTGGTGTCCCATTGCAGAGCCAGCTTTATCAAATCCTTCTACATAATCAACCGAAACATAAAGATTAGCAGGATCAATCTTTGCCGTATCATTATCGTTTGCAGTAACCGCATAGCTGATTGGTTTGCCCGGTAAGTAAAATGATCGATTACCGGCTGTTTGTTGTATGCTTACTATGGGTTCTTCATTGCCGGCATACACGGCTGCTGTACTACTGATAGCTGAATCTCCTTTTTCATCCTTGACAGTGACAGAGATTTTATAATCGCCTGTCATGTTATAGGTATAGTCTGTTTCATGTGTTGTAGTTTCTTTTGTTTTACCATCACCAAAATTCCACGTGTAGGTAAGTTTATCTTTTTCAGGATCACTTGCATCAACAGTTGCTTTGACAGTAAAAGGAAGAATGCCTGATGTTTTATTTATATGGATCCCTGCTATTTTCGGAGCCCTGTTGCCGCTATTGTAATCAATACGAAATAGACCAGCGTCAGGGTTTTGAGTAAACCATCCTGCACCATATTCGAGGAAATACAATTTTCCATCAGGACCCACTTCCATATCGATCAGCGAATTCACTTTGATATTGGAAAGAAAGGGTTCCATCTTATCAAAATCACCATTGGGTAAAAGTGTTACCGCTTTTATCCATCCCCGTATCCAATCATAAATAATAAGTTTATTATTGTAGTAATCCGGAAGACGTGTTTCTTTCGGGAACATATCTGTATAATACACCGGGCCAGCCATTGCATTACGTCCGCCGGTGCTTACCTGCGGAAAATCCGGCGATGTCCCATAAGGATACCAGATAAAAGCGGGTTGTGGCGGTGGGAGTTCACGTAGCCCGGTATTATTTCTTGAATCGTTGATGGGATGTTGTGGATCAAACACCGGTCCGGCTTTACCGGTAGCGTAATCAAACTGGTGATACGGATAATTATTTCCAATAAATAATGGCCACCCAAAATAGCCGGCCTTTCTAGCCTGGTTTACTTCATCATAACCACGGGGACCACGGGTATCAAAGCTATCATTAGCAGCATCGGGACCTACTTCACCCCAATAGAGATAACTGTTTTTCTGATCAACTGAAATACGGTATGGATTGCGGTTGCCCATTACAAATATTTCAGGTCTTGTTTTATCAGTTCCTTTTGGAAAGAGATTGCCCTCCGGAATTTCATAACTGCCATCATCATTTATTTTTATCCGGATTATCTTACCACGAAGGTCATTGGTATTGCTTGAAGATCTTCTTGCATCATATTGCTGACGACCGGGAATATCATTCATGGGGCTAAATCCACTGTTGACATACTTAACATTGGGCTCATCAAATGGAGTGGAGTTATCACCGGTAGAAACATACAATAATCCATCAGGGCCAAATGCAACAGAACCGCCGGTATGGCAGCAGATATCACGTTGTGATTTTACTTCAAGGATTGTTTTTTCTGTTGTAAGATCAATGGTATCGTTTTTAAAAGTGAACCTTGATAAACGATTGACCGAACTATCTACCGGGCTATAATACATATACACCCAATTGTTCTTTTCAAAATTGGGGTCTTTGGCAAGTCCCATCAATCCTTCTTCTGCATTGACGTGGGGTACATTGGCTTTCCAGTATACATTTAATAAACCGGCCTGTTTTACTTTCTTCGTTTCATTTTTATACAAAAGAATTTCCCCACGGCGTTGTACTATTAGGATATCCAGGTTGGGAAGGATGGTCATCTCTGTTGGCTCAAAAAACACACCCTGTGCAAGCTGGGTTTTGGTAAAACGATCTTCATCGGGTGGAAACTGTGATTTTGCTTTTGCATAATTGAGTTCTTTATTATCACCCATTGCGTATTGAATGCCACCCAATAAATGTTTCAAATAATTTTCTTCTGTATAACATTCATCCGTATGCCCCAACTCTGTATAAAAAGCACGGCCGCCATCATAATCATGATACCAGCTCATGGGATGAAAAGCTCCGTTGGTTCCACCTTCATACGATGATTCATTAACGGTGAGTAATACTTTTACATCGGGGTTCAGTTTTTTAAAATTGTATAGTTCATCCGTGTGTTGCCAGACAGTATCTTTAAAAAAGCTTGTAGCGGCAATTGATTTGTCTTTAATAATAAACCTTGCCGCCTGTGGTTTAGGATGACCATTGAAATAAGCACCCACCAACCGGCCATACCATCCCCAGTCATATTCTGTATCCGTGGCTGCATGAACACCTGCAAAACCGCCACCTGCCTGGATATATCTTTCAAAAGCAATTTCCTGTTTGTTATTCAGTACATCACCGGTAGTGTTTAAAAAAATAACAGCCGCATATTTCGTTAGAGAATCTTCATTAAAAAAAGCCGCATTACTTGTTGTGTCTACTTCGAAACCGTTTTCAATACCCAGTTTTTGAATAGCGGCAACTCCTTTGGGAATGGATGAATGAACAAACCCCGCCGTTTTTGTAAATAATAATACACGGGGTTTGCCACTTCTTTTTTTTGAACATGAGAAAGCAAAGCAAGCACTTGCAACCAGGGCAAGCAAAATAATTTTTTTCATATTGATGTTAATCCTTGTATTGAGAAACGATAAATTTAAATGAAAACCATTAATGGAACTACATTTTCATTATTACAAGATAGTGGCGGTTTCCTATATTCGACGGTTTTTTGTACACATCCTGTGGAAAAGCATATTGTTTATAGAAGGTTACTTCTGATCTGGCATGGTATTAACGATCGTTAGACAATGATTTTTTAACATATAAGCAGGAATGAATTAAATTTCTGCTCATTTTTGCACAAATAAAGATTTGAGTTATGGGAAAAAAAGTAAC
>CAMLEX010000324.1 GCA_946479055.1 uncultured Bacteroidota bacterium
TCAGGTCCCAGAATTGCCGGCGTGTTACCGGGTCAACACCACCGGTTGGTTCGTCAAGAAAAACAATTTTAGGCTGATGCAGTACGGCAACAGAGAATGATAGCTTTTGTTTCCAGCCCAAAGGCAATGAACCCACTAATTTCTTTGCTTCGCTTTGTAATCCTAATTGTGTTACAAGTTCTTCTCCCTTTGATTTTATTTGTTGATCACTGAGCCCGTAAATACCCCCAAAGAATTTTATATTTTCTAAAATGGTAAGGTCCTCATACAAAGAAAATTTCTGGCTCATATAACCGATGTTCTTCTTGATCTTTTCCGTTTCTTTATAAACATCAAATCCTGCTATTTCCGCTTTTCCGGATGATGGTGAAGACAGGCCGCACAACATCCGCATGGCGGTAGTTTTGCCAGCCCCATTCGCTCCCAGGAAACCAAATATTTCTCCTTTCGAAACTTCAAATGTTATTTCACTAACAGCATAGAAATTGCCAAATCGTTTGGTCAGTTTTTCCGTTTTAATAACTGTTTCCGGCATATCAGTTCTTTAATAATTTTATAAAACAATCTTCGATAGTTGGTGTTACCACAGACATCTTTACATCCATGTGACCTGTATTTCTTAAATGATCCAGTAATGCTGTTTGGGTATGTTCGTCATCAGTAACCAATGACAAATGCAGGTATTCGCCAAAAGTATAACAGCTTAAAGTGTTCGGATAGTTGTTCAAATCCTTCTGCAAACCAAACATATTACCCGATTTGATCTTATATAAATTTTCCGGATAAGAGCGGATAATATTGCCCGGTGTATCAATAGATAATATTTTTCCTGTTTGTATGAGGGCTATCCGGTCGCACAGCGATGCTTCATCCATATATGGCGTGGAAACAACGATGGTTATATTTTGTTGTTTCAGTCGTTTCAGCATTTCCCAGAATTCTTTTCTCGAAACTGGATCAACACCTGTAGTTGGTTCGTCTAAGAAAAGAACCGAAGGTTTATGAATTAATGCACAACACAACGCCAGTTTTTGTTTCATCCCGCCTGATAATTTTCCGGCCCGGCGATCTTTAAAAGGTTCTATCTGTATATAAATATCCTTTACCAGCTCATAGTTCTGTTTGATGGTAGTACCAAATACGGTAGCAAAAAAGTTTAAGTTTTCTTCTACACTCAGGTCCTGGTATAAGGAGAATTTACCGGGCATATAACCTACATTCTTTCGTATCTGTTTGTATTCTTTTACTGTATCAAGCCCATCTACTGTTGATGTCCCGCTATCAGCCAGCAGCAACGTGGTCAGTATGCGAAAGATGCTTGTTTTGCCGGCGCCATCCGGCCCGATAAGTCCAAACAATTCTCCTTTGTTTACTGAAAAAGAAACATTATCTACAGCCAATTTTTTTTCTTTGCCGTATGTCTTTGTAATATTATTTAGTGTTACTGCCTGCATAATTATAATTTTACATCTGCATACATTCCAATCTTCAGGTAACCATCGTTTTTTACCCTGATCTTTACGGCATATACAAGATTAGCCCGTTCATCTTTTGTCTGAATTGTTTTAGGGGTAAACTCTGCTTTGTTGCTTATCCATTCAACGACACCGGTATATTCTTTAAATTTTCCGTTGGTGCCGTCCACCAATACTTTTACGGGTTGATTGAGTTTTACAGACGATAGCTGGTTGCCTGAAATATAAGCTCTCAGGATAAGGGTGGACAGATCGGCGATTTTATACAATGGTTTCCCGATGGCGGCCATTTCATTTGTTTCTGCATACTTTGTCAGCACCGTTCCATTTACCTTGTTAATGATGCGGCAATCAGCAAGCTGATCATTTATTTGTTCTATCTGCACTTTTAAAGGTGCTGTTTCGCCAACAAGCCCGTTGGTTTGTGTTTGCAGTATAGAGTTTTGAGCTGTTTCCTGGCCTTTGATAACATCCAATTCTTTTTGAAGTGCATCTGCCAAAGCTGTTATATCATCTAATTGTTTGGGAGTAGCGGCATCCGCTTTTACCAGGTTTTCAATACGTCTTTTTTCGATGAGCTGCGCATTTAACCTGGTTTGTGTTACAGCCAATTGTTTTTTAAAAGCATTTGTTTGTGCCGCAACATCCGGGGTTTTGCCAAGCAATGACCTCACCTGGGATGCCAATTGTTTTTTTTTCAGATGAAGCTGGATGCTATCTATATAGCCGATGTATTGTCCTTCTTTTAGTGACTGTCCTTCTTCTATGTCAAATTGTTTGATGATGCCACTTGCCTCAGCTGACACGATCGTTTCAGTAGTTTCAAACGTACCCGAAGCATCATAGGCGTTGTTATTATTATTGCAGGCTGTTAAACCTACAGCGATTAATACTGGTATGAATATTCTGTTCATCTTTTACTATTGTTTGAGTTTACTTTCCTGTTGTTGTTTGCTGATCATATAGCGCCATGAGCAGTTGTATCTCATGCAGCAATTGAGTTTGTTTGGCCTGGTCTTCCGCATTTACTTCACGCAGGTAGTCACTTGAGTTGGTCACTCCATATTCCAGTTGTGTTAATGCGGTGTTCTTAATACGGGTTCGTAATTGAATAATGTCGTTGTCTGATCTTATTAATTCTTCCAGTTTGCTGATCTCCGCATTTTGTTTCTTTAACGTGATATTGGTATTAAATAAAAATATTTCTTTCTGCAGGTCAACTGTTTTGCTTTTTATATCCAATAAAGCTTTTTCTTTTTTAGAAGTATATAAACCGGATAAAGACCAGTTAAGCCGGAGACCCCCGATATAATACGCATTAAAATCATTTTTCAGCATATTCAATGCAGGCCTGCCATAGCCACCCTGTAGAAACAAGCCGGCTTTGGGTAAATTTTTAGCGTTGATCAAAGAATTTTGAATATCAAATAATTTCTTTTCAGTGTCGTAAAGAGTTAGCTCGGGCCGGTTGATAGTTTGTACGGCTGATATTTTTATTGGTTTTTCCAATACGGTATTTTCATCCAGAGGTCTGTTGATGAAAAGGCCAAGCATATCCCTATACGCCTGGCTGATCGATTTTAATTCTATACTACGCTGATCAGTTTTCAGGAGCTCAGCCTGTAAAGCATCTGCATTGCTTTTTAACGCAGTACCGTTAGCGACCGCTGCATTTGTTTTAGTAATACCCAATTGAATATCTTTTTTTAAAATCTCCGTTTGCCGCAGTTGTTCATTAGCCAGTAAGATTCCAAAAAATAACTGGTTGATACGTTCTTTCAATTTATATAATTCAACTTCTATTTTCTGCTGATCAACTGCCGCATTGGCATCAATGGATTGTTTTTGTAATCTTTTGACACCACCATCAAATACGGTCTGGTTTACTTCCGCATATATTTTATACTGGTCCTTACTAAGAGCCGGAATAATTGTATTAGGTAATTTGACAGGAATTTCGGTAACCTCCGATTGATAAGTCGCCTGGCCATTTATAGCTAATTGTGGTAAATAAGCTTTTGAAATATTTTCAATAGAGTATTCTTTGCTTTTTTGAATAAGCTCTTGTTGCTTCACCAATGGATAATTCCGTCTCGCCAGGTTATAACATTCTTCCAGGGTAATCGGATCAGGGGTTTGTGCATTTGCACTAAATGCTAAACCCAAAATGCCAATTATGAAAAAAAGATGTTTCATTTTATGCCAGGTATTTTGGTTAATTACTTTTTCTTTAAAGTTACCACAAAGAGACGGCGGGAGATGGGAAGGATCAAGTAAATGACAACGAGACAGAAATTTTAAGCACTGAAGCGGAAAGATCTTATGCGGGGAATATGCAAGTATAAGCCCGGAAGGAAATAAGCAATAGCCGGGTAGGCGGTAAGATGGTAAACAAAAATATTTTAGCGCTTATCCTTCCTGTCTTACCGCCTTCCCGCTAAAAAATCAATCAAACCATTTTTTAAATTCAGCAGCTTTTTCTTTGCTTACAATTAATTCATTGATTTTAACACCTCTCAATTTCAGGGTCAATTTACCCGTATCATCTGACCGATAGCTTTCAATAAATGGAAGATGAACAAGGTGCTGCCTGTTCACCCGGTAAAAAAATTTTGGGTTGACAAGTTCTTCTACTTCATCCAATGATCGGAAATCTGTAATGAACCGGTTTCCTTCTTTGTTGACCAGGTAGATCAATTCTTCCTTCAGGAATAAAGCAATATCATCAACCGGAATTAAAGTGACCGAACGGCCCATGTGAACAGCAAACCGCTCTTTGTATTGTTTGCTTTTATTAAAATTGGTGAAAAGCTCTTTCATCTCCTGCAAATAAACGGCGTCATTGAATTTGGATTGTAGTAAATGAAATTTTTGAAAAGCGGCGGTCAGTTCTTTTTTATCAATTGGTTTTAACAGGTAATCAATACTGTTAACTTTAAATGCACGGATGGCATATTCATTATAAGCCGTGGTGAAAATGACGGGGCAATGAAGTTTATATTCCGAAAAAATATCCAGGCTGATGCCATCCGCCAGCTGTATATCCGACAAGATCAGGTCGGGCTGCGGATTTTCCGATAGCCATTTTAAGGATGCTTTTACAGTTGGTAAAGGACCAATCAGTTCAGCGGATGGTTCCACCTGCCTTACCTGCTTCATTAGGCTTTCAGCCACTAATGTTTCATCTTCTATCACCAGTATCTTCATAGTAATGGTAAATTAATTTCAAAAGCTTCCGTAGTTTCTTTAATGATCACTTCCTGCTTTGTTAAATAGCTGTATAATTCTTTTAATTGCCCTAAGCCATGTTTGTTGGAAGTTTCGATTTGCCTGCGCAATTGTTTATTGTTTTTAATATGCAGATAACCATCCACGTCCCAGATACAAATTTCCAGGGGAGTTTCCGACTGTAGCGAATTGTGTTTTATCGCATTGTCGATCAGCATTTGCAGCGTCACCATTACAATACCTTTTTCCATGGCAGGTTGTGAAATATCCATTTTGATCTTAAGAACGTCTTTATAACGTATTGAGAGCAGGGAAATATAATGTTGTATAAAATCAGTTTCTGTTTGTAGACTTACTACTTCGTTTTCTTTATGCTCCAATACATACCGATATACTTTGGATAAATGTCTTATAAAATCGGATGCCAGCTCAGGATCGGTTTGTATCAGGCCATCCAGCGAAGTGAATGTGTTAAATAAAAAATGGGGATTTACCTGGTTTTTCAAATGATGATATTGAAGTGTTGATCTTTCTTTTTCCATTTCGGCTGTTCTTACCTGCAATTGTGCTTTTTCCTGTACTGATTTTTGCCATTGGCTAAAAAAATAGTAAGCGGCTAAAACAAAATTCAATAAGACAGTCATGACGAGTAGTAAAATAATGATAAGCGTAATGAATTTGTTGTTTATAAAGGGTGGTGCGTAAGGCCGGGCTACAGTAGCGATCCAGATCATAACCGGCGCCACAATACAGATAGAACTTACTATTTGCAGGATCATGCGCCGGGCCGGGTTGCTGCTGAAGGGTATGCGTTTGTCAAAATAGTTGCCAAGCAGGTTTATCAAACCCCAGATGCCAACCAGTAAAAGGAATTGCAGGAAAAATAAAAGTATATGAAATAAAATGGACCATTCAGGCACCATGAAAATGCGGACAATCGTAATAATGATACTGAATGCCAGGATAATGATATATGGTGCATGTTTCCAGTTCATGTCAGGTTCTTTTTTTGCGGGGCTTATTCTTCAATTTAACTCATTCAGTTTATTCTGCAACACTCAATAGCACAGCATGTCTTTACAATTCCTGATACTGGCTGCAAGATATCTGATATGCCAACTGCCGGCAAAGTGAAACACAAGGAGGCGGAAAAAACGAACAAGGAAGCGGTGAATAGTTTTAAGCAGGTAAGATGTCAATTCCTTGGGGGAAGATAAGAGATATGGGTGCAACTTTATAAAAGTTGCCAAGCCTGACTTTATAAGATTATTTTGTAGAAATAAGCGATGATCTTAATTATTGTTTATCTGCGTTAAGCCAAATCACATTTTGTTCCGGTTTATGATCTTGTCCAATAATGTCCCTGTATAATTCCGGGCGCCT
>CAMLEX010000325.1 GCA_946479055.1 uncultured Bacteroidota bacterium
TACCTCTATAGCGGAGATAAAAACTTCCTTGCATCAGTGTATCCTATATTAAAAGGCGCATCCACTTTCTATGTTGATTTTTTAGTGGAACATCCGAAATATCATTGGCTGGTAATTAATCCTGACATGTCACCGGAAAATGCACCAAAAGCGCATCAGGGTTCTTCTTTGGACGCAGGTACAACCATGACCAACCAGATCATTTTTGAATTATTCAGCTCCACTATAAAAGCTGCGGAAATTTTGAAGAGAGATGCTGCATTTGTTGATACGCTGAAGCAAATGCGCAAGCACCTTCCTCCCATGCAAATTGGTCAGTATGGTCAGTTACAGGAATGGTTGGATGATATTGATGATCCAAAAGACAATCATCGACATATTTCTCATCTCTATGGTTTGTTTCCCTCTAATCAAATTTCTCCATACCGTACACCTCAATTATATAGTGCTGCTAAAACCACGCTTACTCATCGAGGCGATATATCAACAGGGTGGAGCATGGGCTGGAAAGTAAATTGGTGGGCCAGAATGCTCGATGGCAATCATGCTTATAAATTGATACAAAACCAGCTTTCTCCTGTAGCTACAACTGGTACGAGATATGAAGGTGGTGGTGGCACTTACAACAATTTATTTGATGCGCATCCTCCATTCCAGATTGACGGCAATTTTGGTTGTACCTCTGGCATCACGGAAATGCTGATGCAAAGTGCCAATGGCGAGCTTCATTTGCTTCCGGCACTTCCGGATGTTTGGCAGGCTGGCAGCATTAAAGGATTACGTGCCATAGGAGGTTTTCAAATCGTAAGTATCGAATGGAAAGATACAAAGCTGGTGAAGGTCGTCATCAAGTCAACATTGGGTGGTAATCTTCGTTTGCGTACGTCTAATCTAATGAGATTAAGTACGGTTGGTGTACTAAAGCAAGCAACAGGAAAGAATCCGAATCCATTTTACCAAGTGGAAGAAACACCGGCACCAATTGTCTCAGACAAAGCCAGTATTACACCACTTCAGTTGAAGGAAACTTTAGTGTATGATTTGCCAACACAAGCTGGCAAATCATACACATTTGTTACGCAATAAAGATTACTGTCCAAAAAAAAAGTTCAATGAGGTGTAAGATATTACTGAATTTGTTTGCAACTGTTTTAGACATACTATGTATTTAGTCAAGGGTGGATTGAACGGACAATATCTAAAAGCTAACGAACTTCTATTTTCTTACTATATCGTAACAAAGGGTTTTTAAATATCACATCGAATGTTTCATCTTAAAAACTACGTATAAATGAATATCAAATCTGCAGCTGTCTTTTTAGTTACCGCTCTGGCTGGCGGTGTTTGTTTAGCGCAAAATAATCCTCCTGTTATAGTGGAGGATTTCAAACCTTCAGTTCTAAATCAGCCGGGACAAGAATATCCGCAGGTCAATTCGCAGAGGTACGCAAGATTCCGGATAAAAGCACCCAACGCTGATAGTGCTAGGGTAAGCCTGGGCCTGGGGGGTAGAGGAGGAACACTCCTGTCTAAAGCAGACAGTGGTTATTTTATTGGTACGACCGCCGGTCCAATGGATGAAGGCTTCCACTATTATCGTGTTACGGTAGATGGCGCAAACTTTAACGACCCCGGCACATTGAATTACTATGGTTCTGTGCGTTGGGAAAGCGGCATTGAAATACCTGCTCAAGACCAGGATTTTTACGCTCTTAAAAATGTTCCTCATGGTCGTGTGCAGCAGATACTCTTCCCTTCTCCAAGCACAAACACATCACGCCGTGCATTTGTTTACACACCGCCCAGTTACGACAAAGACAAAAAAACAAAATTTCCTGTACTGTATTTGCAACATGGCTGGGGTGAAGACGAAACTGCCTGGAGTAACCAGGGACGTGCTAACTTAATTATGGACAACCTGATTGGTGAAGGAAAGATCAAACCCTTCATCATTGTTATGACGTATGGAATGACTAACGTCGTAAGACCTGGTGGCGGCGGTGGTCTCAGGAGTTTCGATATTAAGCCATTTCAAACCGTTCTTCTTGATGAATTGATTCCTTACGTAGACGCCAACTTTCGAACTATAGCCAATCAGACTAATCGTGCTATGGCAGGTCTGTCAATGGGTGGTTTTGAAACCAAAACAATTACGCTTGCCCGTCCCGATGTATTTTCATACTATGGACTTCTTAGCGGTGGCACTTACGCTCCGGATGAAATCAAGGACATGTCAAAAGTGAAACTTATCTTTCTTAGTTCAGGCAGTAAAGAAAATCCTGATGGTGTGAGAAAAGCTGCTACAGCTCTCAAAGAAGCAGGCATTAATGCTGTTTCTTATGTTTCAGAAGGTACAGCACACGAATTTCAAACTTGGCGTCGTAGCCTCAAGGAACTGGCGCCGCTTCTTTTCACGAACTAATCGCAAACCTAACACTACAAAAGATCCAGGCAATAAATAGGTCGATACACCAGGTTTTTATTATAAAAGCAAACTTCTGGTGAAGACAATTTTTGTTTTGGATCTTTTGATCTTTGCATTTAATCCCATCGTTGCCTGATTCGTAAAATAATAATGCACATGCCTGATACATTTAACTTGCATTCTATAAAAAGGAAACAATAGCGATTTGTTTTTTATATTGTTTTCGTTTAATGCTGCAGTGAGCGCAGAAGATGTAACAATCTATACCCTCGGCTCCAAATGCAAGAGCTTGGGCCGCAGCCAAGGAAAATAATGAGTCTTCAGGATGGTTAGAAGTATAGTGAAACCAGGTGTGGAAGTTTATCTGCGGAGAAAAAAAATGCTTCCGGTGCCGCGATGACACGTGGCAATTTGTTGCACCTAATAGAAAAAACACTGTACGCATAACTACTGCATTGCATTGTCCCATCAATTGCACCAAATTCCTAACAAAGAATGCATGATGTTCCCCGAAGTACTTAAAAAATGAGTATGCCTTTATTAACGCTGAACGAATGTGGGGCACTATCGCTTAATTTTTTTTAGTCGTATTATTCATGTCTCTAAGTAAGCTTTTGTATTCTAGTGCAGATTCACCTCCGCAACTATTATAACTATATCTGTTGTGTCTAAATGGCAGTAGCCATAAATAGAATGGTTTTCGGGAATATTTAGTTCGTATGGCATTAGAGAAGGTCTTTCATCAAATAGTTCAGGAAAGGATTGTACTCATATTCATTGCGGATGATTTCTGGCGAAATTGAACATTTGGTACAGGAATTTGTCAAAACGTGCCATCCCGCCTCTCTTCTTTCTTCGAATTTTATGGGTATGGAAGTCGCAAGTGTTGATTGAGCTTTCCATTGAAACAGGATTACATAAACGATCAAAATCATAGAAGACCACAAATAACTGACATTATTGCAAGCAATCAATTTGTAAAACTCGACTTGATAAGTGATAAATAATGTTTGAAAAACAACAACTGTTGATAGCTAACCAAAATTTTGGTTGCTAAATGTTCAACATAGTTAATCAGTTGTTGATTACGCCATGAACTAACGATTCTTTTAACTTAAAACTGCTTTATGAAGAAAAATTACCTCTACAGTACCTCTTAACCAGAAGGGTCCTTCGATGCCTTATTTCGATGCAGGCAAATGCCCTGTTCGGGCAAATCATTCATTTAACCTATTAATCAAGTATGAAAAAAAATAAACGACACATGTCGCTTGGTAACCGTTTGTTGCCATTCAAATACCTACTATGGGCAAAGCTGAGCATAATCGCTTTGTGTTTTTTTTCTCTACAATCTTTTGCTGGTAATGAAGTAGGAGACAAAAAATTTTCACCCTTTTTTGCTTTACCAATAAGCGGAAAAGTAACGGACGAAAGTGGTAAGCCGCTTGCAGGGGCAACCATTGAGGAGAGGGGCACTTCCAATTCTACCGTTACACAAAGCGATGGTTCATTTTCAATAACCGTCGCAAATGAAAAAGCTGTCCTGGTTATTTCTTATGTAGGACATTTATCTAAAGAGATAAACGTCTCGGCTATAAAAACTAAAGACAGTGTAATTCAGCTGACTTCCTTTGCTCAGGACATGAAAAACGTGGTGGTGATTGGTTATGGCCGACAAAAGAAAGAGAGTGTGGTGGGTGCCATTTCACAAACAACAGGCGCCGTATTGCAAAGAGCGGGAGGTGTATCTAATATTGGTGCGGCCCTTACCGGCAATGTGCCAGGTATCATCACAGTGCAAGGAACGGGTCTTCCTGGAGCCGAGGATCCAACGATTTACATAAGAGGACAGGGAACATGGAATGGAAGTGGCCCGCTGATTATGGTGGATGGTATCGAACGTTCGCTAAGCGGTGTAGATATAGGTTCCGTAGAAAGCATATCGGTACTGAAAGATGCTTCTGCCACAGCGGTTTTTGGTGTGAAAGGAGCAAACGGCGTGATATTAATTACAACTAAACGGGGAGCTGAAGGAAAAGCGAACATTAATGTGACCTTCAACTCCACAATGAAAATTCCGTCCCGGCTTCCTCAAAAGCATGATTCCTACGACGCGTTGCAAATCAGAAACATGGCCATCGAACGGGAGCTTGCTTTGAATCCATCTTCCTGGCAAGATTATACTCCTTATGACATCATTAATAAATACCGCAACCCGGCAAATGAACAGGAGGCTCAGCAATATCCAAACATTGATTGGCAGGACGAGTCCGTCAAAAAAATGGCAATGTCTTATAATGCGAACGTTAATATTTCCGGAGGTTCGTCTTTCGTAAAATATTTTACTTCCGTAGATCTGCTTCATGAGGGCGACATCATGAAGATGCGCGACAATGGTAAAGGATACAAGCCGGGATTTTTCTATGATCGATTGAATATCCGGACCAATCTTGATTTTAAATTAACGGGAACAACAAGTCTTGCTGCAAACCTTTCCGGACTTCACGGAAACCGCCAGGATTCATGGAGCGGTTTTGAATATTCCTGGTATCAGGCAATCTATGGCCTCGCTCCAGACCTTTTTTACCCACAGTATAGCGACGGCTCCTGGGGTTATTATCCACTCGATCCTGTATCTACCAACAACTCGGCACAAATACTTTCTAACAATGGTGTGAGGAACACTAAAACAACCACCATCAATACTGATTTTACACTTACCCAGGATTTGAGCATGTTAGTAAAGAACCTGAATTTCAAAGGGACATTTTCTTTGGATAATACATTTGTTTCACAAGGGGGAGTTTTCGATGATGGCAGTGCGGTGGTAAAATACATTTATCCTGACGGACGGGTTCAATATAGAAATACTGCCGGTGCAAACCAGTTTGATTATGTAGTGCCGCAATGGTCTGTAAGGGCCGATGCGATGCAGAATAACCAAACAAGGCGAAAGAAATTTTACCAATTGCAGTTAAATCATTCGGCTAAAATTGGTCGGCATAATATCACTGCCATGGGACTGTTTAGCCGCGATGAAAATGCAACAGGTAGCTCCTGGGCCAGTTACCGCGAGGATTGGGTATTCAGGACAACCTACAATTTTGCTAACAGATACTTTGCAGAATTTAATGGAGCTTACAATGGTTCTGACCAGTTCGGTCCTGATTACCGATTTGAATTCTTCCCATCTGCTGCTGTGGGTTGGACACTGACGAACGAAAATTTCATGAAAGACATTTCCTGGCTTAGGACATTGAAAATTCGTGGCTCATATGGCCTTGTCGGAAATGATCGCGTAGGAAACGGACGCTATCTATACCTGACACAATGGGCAAATGGCGGACAGGTCCATATGGGTGACGCTGGAGGCAACAACAGCCCTTATGTATGGTTTAGAGAAACGGCTATAGGGAATCCGGATGTGCATTGGGAAACAGTCGCTAAAACAAACATTGGTTTAGATTATTCCATCCTGAATGGAATGGTGGAAGGTAGTTTTGACGTGTATCGTGATCGTCGTTATGACATATTGATCGAGGGCAATCAACGATCTGTGCCATCTTATTTTGGTGGCAGGCCACCGGTTGCCAACCTGGGTAAAACGGAAGTGAAAGGCTTTGAACTCGATCTTAAATTTAATAAAAACCTCAACA
>CAMLEX010000326.1 GCA_946479055.1 uncultured Bacteroidota bacterium
CCTTTAGGCAAATGTTTTTTGGCTGTGTAGATCTGTTCTTCAATAAGATAAAAATTATCCAGCAACCATTCAGCTGCTGGTACAATTCTATTATTTTCTTTTACTGTTTCAGTTATTATTGAATGAACTTCTAAGAGTATGCTCTCGTTTTCATCTAACCGTTTCAATAATTGTTCAGATGGTTGTTGAGTGGTTAGCGTATGTTTTGCTGCAAGTGTTTTGGCATGTTGTTCCAATTGTTCTTCTGTAAAAATTTCAGATCGCAGAGGAAGACTCTCGTCGGTATTTTTATTGACGCGGGTATCTGTAAAGAAAGGCTCAATTATATTTTTTTTGAACTTGGAAATTGCCTGGGGGAGCATTTCAAAGAGGTCCTTTTGTCGATTTTTTCTTTGATCTGCTTTCATTGTATATAAAACTTGTTGAATTTTAAATATTTAAAAAATTCATAGGGGATTGTGTTGCTATATATATGCGAATATCATGCCTTTATATATCTGTCATGATATATATGGAGTAATGAAACTTGTCAATATGCTTTAGCTCTGATGTATCTGTTTTTGACCTGGAACGATTTTATCGGTTAACAATCGTTTATAAAAATTAATGATAGTATTAATATTATTTTTACAGCAAAAAAAATGCTATTCTACCTGGTGACCTAAAGAGATATTGACAAAATCTGAATGTGAAATCAGGCAGGTTCCTTTATTGGTTTTTCCGGTAAGCCGATAATAAAGGTAGATCCTTTATCCGGTTCGCTTTCAGCTATGATAAAACCATTATGTTTTTCAACGATCTTTTTACAGATCGACAGGCCAACACCCGTTCCTTCAAATTCGTGATAACTATGCAATCTTTTGAATACAACAAAAATTTCATCGGCATGCTTATCATCAAAACCAATACCATTATCTGTAACAGTTATTTTATAATAATGGTTGCTGTGAGAGCTTTTTGTGTACCGGCTGATTTCCTCCTTTTCGATTTTTTCGGTATGAATAGTAATAAGAGGGGAGACATCCTTTTTCCGGAATTTAATGGCATTATTGATCAGGTTGTAAAATAATTGTTGCATCAGGCTCGGTATAACCTGTATAATGGGAAGCCCATCCATCTGAATATGGGCATTTGTTTTTTCTATTTCAATTTCCAATTCATTCATCGCTTCTTTTACCAATACGTTCAGATCTGTTTTTTTAAAGTCAGACGAAGCCAGTGAATGCCGGGAAAAACTGAGCAGGTCATTGATAAGAGACTGCATCCGCCTGGATGAATCGATTATTTTTTTAAAGTACTTTTCAGTTTCTTCATCCTGATTTTTTTTCGACAATATCTTATCACTGAATACCTGTATTTTTCTCAGGGGTTCCTGCAGGTCATGTGAGGCCACATAAGCAAATTGATCTAGCTCTTCATTTACGGATTTCAGGTGCACATTGTTTTCAACTAGTTTTTCGTTCAGTAGTTTCACTTCTTCTTCAGAAGCTTTCCGTTCTTCGATTTCTTTTTGCAGGGAACGGTTTATGGCCATTAATTTTTTTTCATGTTGCATCAGCTGTTGATTCTTTCTGTACAACTCTACGAACACACCAACTTTTACCCGTAACAGATCAGGGTTAATAGGCTTATAAATATAATCTACACCACCACTTCTGTATCCCTTAAAAATAATTTCTTCATCATAATTGTGCGCCGTAATAAAAATGATGGGGATATTTTTTAGCTTGTCCCTTTCATAAATGATGGCGGCCGTTTCAAACCCGTTAAGATCAGGCATCTGCACATCCATCAGGATGAGGGAAAAATCATGTTGCTGCAATAGTATTTTTAAAGCCGCACGTCCTGAATTGGCTTTTACAATTATGTAATTATCTTTTTCCAATATCGCCTCTATTGAAAAAAGATTATCCTCCCTGTCATCTATTACAAGGATCTTTATATCAGATTTAGAAACTGGCAGTGGTATGGAAGTCGGCTTCATCGGCTACTTATTTATACAACCATACTCTCATCAGCGACAGCAACTGGTCAATTTTTACAGGTTTGGTAATATAATCTGATGCACCGGCTTCAATACATTTTTCACGGTCGCCCTTCATCGCTTTGGCAGTTACTGCAATAATAGGTAAGCTGGTATTTTTATGTTCCCGTCGTATTTTTTGCGTTGTTTCATATCCATCCATTTCCGGCATCATGATGTCCATTAACACTATATCAACATCATCATTGTCGTCCAGGATATTCATCGCTTCTTTGCCGCTTTCGGCAGTGATGGTATATATATTGTATCGTTCAAAGGCCGTGGTTAATGCAAATAAATTACGAACATCATCATCTACTACCAATACCTTTTTATTGGTAAGCACATCGTTTTTAGACCGCAGATTTTCAATCAGCCTTCTTTTTTCGGGTAAAAGATCCTTATGATCTATATGCAACAGCATGGTCGTTTCTTCCAGTAAAAGATCGAGAGACGTTACGTCCTTCAATAAAATACGGTTGGCATATTGTTTTAGCTGCGTTTTTTCTTTAGGAGAAAAATCTTTTGCGGAATAGATCAGTATCGGCATCAACTGCGTTTTATTGATACTGCTGATCTCCGTTATCAATTCTAAACCGCCAATATCCGGCAACATGTAATCAACAATAACACAATCATATTCTTTTTTCCTGATCAGTTCTAATGCTCCAAAACCTGTAGTTGCAATTTCAATATTGATCAGATCTCCATTTTCCAGGATTTTAGCTACCTGTGACGAGTCTAATTCATTGTCTTCTACAACTAATAATCTTTTTTGTTTGATCTCATGATATTGCACGATATCATGAAACAGTGTATTTAATGCATCCATTGTCAGTGGCTTCAGATTAAAACTCCTGGCGCCACGATGCATTGCCAGCAAACGGTTTTCTTCGCCTGATATAAGATGTACGGGAAGATGCCTGAAGTTGATGTCGTTTTTAAATAAATCCAGTATGCGCCATCCACTGGCATCAGGAAGTTTTACATCCAGCGTTACTGCTATCGGATTAAATTTATTTAGAAGATCGAATACGCTGCCAAAATGAGTAGCCACAACTACCCGAAGATCCATTTCATGCGCCTTCTCAATCATTATTTTTGCGAAACGGGCATCATCTTCTATGACCAATACAACTTTATCTCCGCTGACAATATTATTTCTATCATCTCCCATTTCGTTAATGATCTCATTCAATGAATCAAGATCTTTTGTTTCATGTACTTTAATGGTAGGGACTGATTGCAACACGGCATTTGCCTCAATGCCTTCAGCCAGTTTATATTCGCTTACTTTCAGGCTGCTTTGTTTTTCTCTCTTTACCAATGCAGGATCATAATCTATCGGCAGATACAAAGTGAATACACTCCCTTCGCCGACCTCACTTTGCAATTCAATGGACCCTCCCAACAGATCAGCAAGACCGCGGCTGATAGAAAGTCCTAAGCCAGTACCTCCGTACTTGCGGCTGGTGGAGCCTTCTGCCTGCTGAAAAGCTTCAAAGATGATATTTTGTTTGTCTTTGGAAATACCAATGCCGGTGTCTTTTATCTCAAAAGCAACAACTTTTTTTGCATTGTCAAGGCTTGCATTATTTTGACGCCAGTTTTTATTTGCCTCATATATCCTGAATTTAACTTCACCTTTTTCAGTAAACTTGAATGCGTTCGACAAAAGATTTTTAAGTATCTGGTTAAGCCGCTGTGCATCTGTTTCAAGGCTTTTAGGAAGTTTTTCATCCAATTCAATTTTGAACCGGAGGTTTTTGTTTTCAGAAATATGTTTAAATGTTGTTTCAACGAATGTGGTGATCTCGTGGAAAGGAAGGTTAATAAAATCAGTGGAAATATAACCGGATTCAATCTTGGAAAGATCAAGAATATCATTGATCAACTGGATAAGATCATCGCCGCAACTATGAATTGTTTTGGCATAACTTACCTGCTTATCATTCAGGTTGCCATCATGATTTTCATATAGCTGCTGTGCAAGTATCAGTAATGAATTCAATGGTGTACGCAATTCATGCGACATATTGGCCAGGAACTCTGATTTGTATTTGGAAGTAAGTTGTAGTTGTTCCGCTTTTTCCTCCAATGACAAACGTGCTTCTTCCACTTCCTTGTTCTTAGCTTCCACTTCCTCTTTTTGTTTTACCAGCAGGTGAGCTTTATCCTGCAACTCGTCATTTGTTCTTCTCAATTCTTCTGTCAGTGATTGGGATTGTACCAGCAATCTTTCTGTCCTTGTATTTACTTCAATTGTATTTAATACAATACCGATATTTTCCGTCAACTGGTTCAATACATCCAGGTGTGTTTCGGTAAATGAATCAAAAGACGCCAGTTCAATAACAGCTTTGATCTTTTTTTCAAAAAGTACCGGTAAAACCACCAGGTTGGCAGGTACTGATTTGCCCAGACCCGAAACTATCTTCATATAATTTTTCGGAACATTGGTCAGCAGAATACGTTCTTTTTCTACGGCGCATTGACCAACCAATCCTTCACCCAAAGCAAATTCCTGTGATATTTTCGCTTCGTTACCAAATGCGTAAGCGGCAAATAATTTGAGTTTTGGATCTTTTAAATTTTCGTCCTGCTCCAGGATATAGAACATTCCTTTTTGCGCATTTACTACCTGCGCCAGTTCGGAAAGAATACGACGTGTTACAGTGTTCAGGTCTTTTTGTCCCTGCAACATCTGTGTGAATTTGGCAAGGTTTGATTTTAACCAGTCTTGCTCCTGGTTTCTCAGCGTTGTTTGTTTCAGATTACCGATCATCTGGTTGATGGTATCTTTCAATTCTTCAACTTCACCTTTGGCTTCTACCCTGATCATTTGTGTCAGATCACCCTGGGTAACCGCTGATGCCACGTCCGAGATAGCCCTTACCTGTGTGGTAAGATTTTGAGCTAACTGGTTTACATTCTCGGTAAGATTTTTCCAGATACCCGATGCACCCGGTACCGATGCCTGTCCACCTAATCGTCCCTCTACACCTACTTCACGTGCCACATTGGTTACCTGGTCTGCAAAAACAGCCAATGTATCGATCATTTCATTGATGGTATCAATCAATTGCGCTACTTCACCACGGGATACGATAGAAAGTTTTTGTTTCAGGTTACCAGTAGCAACTGCTGTTACAACTTTTGCAATACCCCGTACCTGGTTAGTAAGATTGAAGGCCATCATGTTTACGGAGTCGGTCAAATCTTTCCATGTACCACCAACACCCTGTACTTCCGCCTGTCCACCAAGTTTGCCTTCTGTACCTACTTCCCTTGCTACCCTTGTTACTTCGAATGCAAAAGAATTCAACTGATCCACCATCGTGTTGATGATATTCTTAAGATCGAATATTTCTCCTTTTACATCAATAGTCACTTTTTTATTTAAGTCGCCGGATGCTACCGCCTTTGTTACTTCGGCAATATTACGTACCTGTGCTGTCAGGTTACCCGTCATTTGATTTACGGAATCTGTTAAGTCTTTCCAGGTACCCGCTACACCGGGAACAAACGCTTGCCCACCGAGTTTACCATCAGTACCTACCTCTCTTGCCACACGGGTTACCTCTGATGCGAATGCCCGCAACTGATCCACCATTGTATTCAGGGTTTCTTTCAATCGCAATATCTCACCCCGAACGTCAACAGTAATTTTTCTTGACATATCTCCATTGGCCACAGCTATCGCTACTTCAGCGATATTACGCACCTGGCCTGTCAGGTTAGAAGCCATTTGATTTACAGAATCCGTTAAGTCTTTCCATGTACCGCCTACTCCCGGTACATTTGCCTGGCCGCCTAATTTTCCTTCTGTACCAACTTCACGTGCCACACGGGTTACTTCCGATGCAAAAGACCGGAGCTGTTCCACCATCGTATTGATCGTATTCTTCAATTCAAGGATCTCACCCTTTACATCCACTTCAATTTTTCTTGACAAATCACCATTCGCTACCGCTGTAGTTACTTCCGCAATATTTCTTACCTGTGAGGTAAGATTGGATGCCATCTTATTTACTGAATC
>CAMLEX010000327.1 GCA_946479055.1 uncultured Bacteroidota bacterium
GCTGGGGAATGCCTGCCTGTAAATAATCAAAAAAACGATTGGCTAATGAATAATAGTTGCTTAATCCCTTGTTTTCAAACAAAGTAATACCCACCCAGGCCCCAAGAATATAGTTTGATAATTGATGCGGTTCTATTTTGCCTAAAAAAATAATTTTATTTTCAAGATTATTTATTTTAACTAAATGACGGGCTTGTTTCATGAAATTTCCGTCACCGGCTATTAAAAGCTTTGTATTCACATTTTTCATAGCCGGGATGAGCGTTTCAAAACTTCTGCCTTCATTTACTGCTCCCTGGTAATAAATATATCTTTCTTTCTTTTCAGGTATTTTTAATGGTTTTAATACAGGCACATTCCTTATAACATCATATTCACAACCGTACATTTTTTTGAACTCATTTGCAATAGGCTCATTAACCGTATATCCGTTCTTAAATTCAGGAACTGTTATTTTTTCAATTTTTTTCCATATTTTATAAACAGAAGGACGTTGAACAATTTCTTTCATTTCACAAAAAAGTTCATGAGCATCATAAACCCGATGCAGCTTTCTGAACTTTGACATCCATAGGCAAGGGAGTATCGTATCCAGATCTATTGCACAAACAAGATCCATTTTTTTAAAGAGTAAATAAAAAAACAATCTTAGATTATACTCTGCATAAAAAGATTTCCCTTTTGAAAAAAAGCAGTTCAATCTTTTTTGCGAAAAAGGCATTGTTCTGAGAGGCTTTGAATCATTCAATTTTCTTCCAACAAGTGTTACAGCATATCCTGCATTTGCCAACGATGTACAGATGCGAATCATTCGCTGGTCGTAGGTGAGATCATTGGTGACAGTAAACACAAGCCTTTTCATAAAGCATCAAATATACATTTGATCAGGACAATAAAAAACCTTCCGCATTAATGCGGAAGGTTCGTATTGTATATAGAAATTACGATTAATTTAAAATGTCAGCTTCTCATTCACTACTGTCAATTCACCACTCACCCTTATTGTCCCATATTCATACCTTCTGTACCACCTTGTTCAGCTCTTGTACTTTTACGCTTGAATAGATTGGGATCAATTTTTCCAAAACGCCAGTTAAAGTTGATACGCAGTATCTGCGCATCACGGCGACGAAACGCATCCTGTATAATGAAAGAAGATTCTGAGTGGATATCTGAACGCCGGGTTCTGAATATGTCATTCATATTTACAGAAACAGAAGCGGCCCTGTTCTTTAAAAATTCATATCTCACGGCTACATCCATTCCATAGTTTCGACGAACATAACCCTGCGAAGCGGAAGCAGGACCTCCAAACATTCCACCACCACCGCCAAATCCACCACGACCACCACCACCGCCGCCACTGCCACCAGGAGGCAAAACAGTTTTCGACTGGTATTCTCCGGAAACCTGAATAGAAATATTTTCAGGCAGCTTGAATGTATTGTTGACCTTGATAAAATAACTCGTCAGCTTTGGCTGATCAGGTTCGCCGGGTATATTTATCTTGACGTCTGATGTATATAGATTAAAATTAGGCGTGAACTCCCACCATTTTGTAAAATTGTTCCGTGATGTTAGCTCAATACCCGTTACATAACTTGAATTCGCATTGATGTAAGTACTTAATGCAACGGTTTCACCGCCTGCACCACTTCCTCTTTCCTGGAAACGGGTGATAAGGTCAGTTGTGTGTTTATAATAAACTGATGCAAGAAAATTGCCCTTGTTTTTAAAAGTTTTTTCATAAGAAAGCTCAAACGAATTAGTAAACTCTGGCTTCAGACCGGGATTACCTTTACTTGGATTTAGCTTGTCCGATGAATCAGTAATAGGAGTTAATTGCCAGAAGTTCGGGCGATTGATCCGGCGGCTATAATTTAATTGCAGGCTTTGATCTTCTCCCAGCTTTTGGGAAATAAAAATACTTGGGAAAAGACTTACAGGGAATTTTATATCAAAAGTTTCTCCTGTCTTTGTCAGCTTTCCTTCGTAGTCAGAGCTTTCTGCTCTTAACCCCAATTGATAACCAAATGATCCTATCTGGCTGGAATACGCACCATAAGCTGCATAGACCTGGTCATTGCTTTCATAATTAGTCTGGGAAGTTGGTTGTAATAACCATTGCCCATTTTCATCAACAAAAAAAGCACTGGCGCTATTGTTTTTTCTTAACTGTGCTCTTAATCCCATTTCAAATTTTGATTTGTCATTGATCGGGTTCACAAAATCTGTCTGGATAATAAGATTTTCATTAGCTCCCTTAATCTGTTGCAATTGTTTGTAAGTACCTACCAGGTCGTGTTGAGGAACATTAAATGTATCTGTTACAATATTGCTGTTATTATTATTCCTGCTTTTATTGTAGGTGGCGTCAGCCGTCCATTCACGGCCTGCTTTTGGAAAGTTGTGTTTAAAACTGACGGTTGTTCCAAGGTTCCTGAAATTCCCTTTCATGTCCGACGTTCTGTCATAAAAAGAAGAACTTTTTTGAGGCGTATACAAAGTATCAATAAGTATACCGCTGGTGCTATGCGGTTTAAAACTTCCTCTTGCCATATTAATACTGAGAGAAAGAGTGTTGCGGTTGCTGATAAAATAATCCAAACCGGCTCTTCCAAAACCAAATTGCCCCAATTGAACAGAGCGATCAGTTTGAGAAATATAAGTATCAGGGCTGTCAAATAAATTTGTTCTTGTTGTAGTACCGGTGCTGATCGATTTACGCTGATTAAACATACCACTTGCAAAAAGATTCAGCTTTTGCTGTCGCAGGTTAATATCACCGCCGAAACCAACTCTTGCACGGGAATCTACATTCGTCCTGATGTTTCCATTATAACCTACTTTTTTTTCTTTTTTCAAAACAACATTTAGAATGCCCGATGTACCTCCCGATGCATCAAATTTTGCAGATGGGTTAGTGATCAGTTCCACACTTTGAATAGCATCAGCAGGTATTTGTTCCAATGTCAGGGTAGTGGGGCGGCCATCTACAAAAATTTGGGGTGCATTATTGCGCATGGTTACATTGCCATCAATATCCACATTAAGGGAAGGAATATTGCGCATAATATCTACTGCGGTTCCTCCTGCTGAAACAAGATTTTTATCCACATTAAAAATCTTCCGGTCAATACCTAAT
This sequence comes from uncultured Bacteroidota bacterium, assembly GCA_946479055.1. Next base: position 3,146 of record CAMLEX010000327.1, read on the forward strand.
TGAAGCCCCGGTTTTTCAGAAGTCACTGTTACATTACCCAAAATTTTTTCTTCAATTTCAATTTTGATATTGCCAAGATCTTTATCTAATGCATTCATCATAGCACTGGGATCGCCACCTCTTTTCAGGTCGAAAGAAACATTTTGTGTGTATTCCTTTAAGCCAATGCCAGTTACTTTTAATTTCAGCGGGCCGAAAACAGGTATATTTTCAAGGCTGAAATCGCCATTGGTTCTTGTAAGCATTCCTCCAATTACTGTTTCTTTTCTTTGTTTAGTAACAGTATCAAGCTTATTCTGCAATAATTGAACAGAAGCGAATTCTACAGGCTTGCCGCTCGTAGCTTCAATTATTTTACCATAAAGACGTCCTGAAAGTTGTTGGCCTGCGCCACGATTTCCAAAACCTGAAGGCGGCTGGGCTGATACCAATGAAGCAATAAAAACCAGGGATAAAACAGTAAAGATATTTTTCATTTGTATATTTTTAATTTGCTTTTTGGTCACATGCCCGCCCGGCCGAGCCGTTCGGACGGGGAATTCTCCATAAAAATTTTCATCGCGGTTGGCATAAATTGCTCGAAAATTTTTATAGCTCATTTCATGTAATTTGTTATGTGAGATGTGACGTTCAAAATAGCCGGAACTTGCTGGTAGCGGCATGTCAATTACAGCAAAGGCAAATAATAACTTACAAAGGGAGGATTTGCAATTAATATTAATGAATCAGTAATATTATTGCCAATTGCAGAAGGCCAATCAACAAGCCAATAGCAGCACCAAACAGGGAGGCTACACGCATTTCCTTTTTCATATTATGATAAAAGGCAGTTTCTAATTGTTGCGGTGAGAGGCTGGTTATTTTTGAAACAACCATTTGTTCGGGATTAAATTCGTTTTTCAGATTACCAGCGAATTGTTGCATCACCTGTGGAAAAAGAGTTTCTATTTCCTGTATAAATATTGTTTTCAGCGTATTAATGGTTTTATCTCCAATAAACATACTGATCATTGGCATTTGCTCTTTCAGCTTATTCCGTAAAAAATCGTCAATATGTGTTTCTATCAAGGGCTTTACGGCTTCAAAGTTTTTAGGGTCATTGATTTTCTGTTCTATACCTGCTAAAGAAAATTGCTTTGCCACGTAGTCTCCAGCCTGCCTGGCTATCTCCATTTTTTGTGCGGGAAGTATACCCTGTATTGAAAAGCCGAGTATTTTTTTAGGAGAATAAGGACGAAACAGCAGTTTTATAGCCAGTCTTATTGTAATCCAGCCAATAAATGCAGAGAGTAACGGAATTAATACAAGCCAGTAATTCATTTTTTGAAATAGATATAAGTAAAAACCCCGTCCCGATTATTCGGGATCAGGGTTTAAGTGGGTGGCTAACCGGGCTCGAACCGGCGACCCTCAGAACCACAATCTGATGCTCTAACCAACTGAGCTATAACCACCATTTTTTCGAGAAGCAAAAATAGGTAAAAATAGGAAGCAAAAAAATCAGAAAAAGAGAAAGATCTCAGAAGCCGGAAGACTGAAGTCTGAGGTGGGCAGAGGATAAGTTAAAAAGCCAAATTGAGAAAGCGGACTATAAACTCTGATTACTGACTCCTGATTCTGGCCTCGCTTTCTTCCGGTCTCCCATTTCCGTTCATCAAAAACCATTGTTAAAAGCCTGTAAAAGCACTAAAACCATTGAATTTGCGTTATTTTTGGATATGCATAATGCACTAAAATACCTTTTGAATATGAAGCGACTTCCAATTGTGATCCTGATGATTGTGACAGGATCTTTCCTGGCATTTCAAACTATGGGAACGGGTACAAAAACACCTCCCGGTAAATACGAGAAGATTTTAAAGCTGGTAGGTGATATGCTTACACAAGCACATTTCAGCCCTCAGAATATTAATGACGAATTTTCTAAAAAAATCTTCACCAAATATCTTACTGATCTTGACCCTGAAAAAAATATGTTTTTGGCAAGTGATTTTACCTCGCTGCAAAAAAAATATGAAACAGGTATTGATGAAGAAATAAAGGGTGCGCCGGTTGAGTTTTTTCTGGCTGCCGGAAAAACCTTTACATCACGAATGGAAGAAGCTGCATCCATTTGCAATGAAATACTATCCCAGCCTTTTGATTTTACAAAAGACGAAGAAGTAATGCTGGATGGAGATAAACTGGAATATTCACCTTCTGCATCTGATATTAAAGAACGCTGGAGAAAGAAATTAAAATTTCTGACATTGGAACGTTATTCTGATCTTCTGGATATCAGGGATAAAAATAAAGGCAAAGAAGGATTTGTTGTAAAAACAGATGTGGTGCTTGAAAAAGAAGCCCGGGAAAAAGTAAAGAAAATAATTGATCGCCTGTTTGAGCGGTTTCGTTTCAAATTCAGTGATGATGATAAATTCAACGTATTTGTAAATGCGATCACCAATACAATGGATCCACATACAGAATTTTTTCCACCGGTTGACAAAAGGTATTTTGATGAAGAAATGAGCGGACGATTCTTTGGAATAGGCGCTCAACTTCAATATGATGAAGGGAATATTAAAATAACAAGTATCGTTGCGGGTACTCCTGCATGGAAATCAGGAGAACTGAAGCCCGGCGATATTATACAAAAAGTAGGACAGGGAAAAGAAGAGCCTGTTGATCTTACAGGCTACCTGGTAACGGATGCTGTAAAACTGATCCGTGGTAAGAAAGGAACAGAGGTATCACTCACCATTAAAAAAGCCGACGGCTCATTCAAAGTTGTTTCCCTTATCCGGGATGAAATAGTACAGGATGAAACATTTGCACGCAGTGCCGTTGTAAAATCAGGTAATTCTAAAATAGGGTATATTTTCCTTCCTGAGTTTTATGCCGACTTTGATAATCCCAAAGGCGCC
>CAMLEX010000328.1 GCA_946479055.1 uncultured Bacteroidota bacterium
CACCATCAACAACTGCTTGAAAGTTTGTGGAGATTGCGGCAAAGCGTAAAACTGACCGGCATTCATTCTGGATGGAACAACAAAGTCCCTTGCGCCTTCAGGAGTAGATTTGATCAGGAAGGGAGTTTCGATATCCATAAAACCGTTACTATGCAAATAATTTCTTGCTGCACGGTTTACAGCATAGCGTAGCTCCAGGTTTTTCTTTACGGCATTTCGTCTCAGGTCGAGATAGCGATATTTCATCCGCAGATCATCCCCTCCATCCGTTTTATCTTCAATGGTAAAGGGAGGAACCGCTGATTTGTTCAATATCTTGAAGGAAGAAATATTGATTTCAATATCGCCGGTGGGTATGTTTGGATTTTTATTGCTTCTTTCATTCACTGAACCGGTAGCCTGTAATACGAATTCTCGCCCCAATGGATTTTCGTCTAATTGTTTGGTAAGATCTTCACCAAACAATAATTGTGTTATGCCATAGCGGTCACGCAGGTCCACAAAAGTAATGGCACCGAATTTCCGGACAGTTTGTACCCAACCAGCCAGGGTTACTTCTCTTGAAATGTCATTTATTCTTAATTCGCCACAGGTATGGGTTCTGTACATATTCTATTGTCCTTTTTACTGAGGCGCAAAGATAGTGAGGGAGGGGGTACTGACCAATTCAGCTCAACAATTTGAATATTTCTTTTTTACTGCTTTTCCTTTTGATAAAGAATCCGGGAGTGAATGATTTGCGTGGCCAGTACCGGTTTGGATAAGTATTGTTCTCCAACGAAATTATTAACTAACAATGAAGCTAAGGATTGTTAAACATTTCCTGATATCTCTAATTAAATGTTTGGTTTTTCTCCATTTGGAATGAGTAGTTATTGTAAATTATCAAACTCCAAAGTAGTCGCAAACTATTCGTTAAAGGGTGAAACAGCAGGCAAAACTGAGAATTTAAAAAATTATGCATTTTGCTGGCAGCCCTGGTGGATTGGTTGTAAGTTAATTTGATTTTTAAACGTAAATTTACTATAGAAAAATAACCTGTATGAACTTGCATGTTGACCATTCGTTGACTATATTTAACTCACCGAACTGTACTCTATGCAATCCATCTTCCACAGACTGAATAGCTTTTTTACACGAGCTACTACTACCACTTCAGTTTCACAACCTGAAGAGATGGAAATTGATGCTGCCATTTTTAATGATTATTCTTTTATTATCGGAAGTGTATTTTCTTATTTTAATGATCTGTCTATTCCTGCCAAATGGAAGTTTGTAAAAAGGACTCACCAATTCCGCCAGCACAAAAAATTTCATTTTATTGGCCTTGAAGATAATGAGGATACTGCGATTCTTGTAAGTTCCTCAGCCGTGCAGGTAACATTCGGCTTAAAGAACTATCAACTTTCTTATTTTAAAGACATTTACATATTGGCCGATGCTTATTACATGGAGAATAATGAGGAGTTATATATTGGTCATGTTGCGCCGGATGGTATCTATTTATCGTGGAAGCATTTTTTATACGGCTATTCTTATAACAATGACAATATAAACGTAGCTGTGCATGAAATGGCGCATGCATTATTATACAACAACTTTTTTGCACAATATGGCATTGACCCGCATTTCCGGCTGAATTACGAAAAATTTTCTACAAGCACAGGTCCGATACTGGCAGATGTGATTGCTAAGCGGCGCAGTTATTTGCGCAGCTATGCTTTTAGTAATATGCATGAATTCTGGGCTGTAAGTGTGGAGGCTTTTTTTGAAAACCCCGGAGGATTGAGGAAAAATATGCCGGACCTATACGAAGCTTTAAGTCGTGTGTTAAATCAGGACCCTTCCACAAAAGCTAAACTGCTTAAATCCGAACTATGATTACATTATATCTTATTTATCGTTGTCGTCGTTTCATCCTGGAGTACAAAAAAAGACGTCTAACCCTCAGCCCTTGATCCTTCGGCAAGCTCAGGAAGAAAGTTATGAGCGGGTTAATACTTTTGAAAATCTTCTTACATCTGCATCCTTTGCAATAGGTTCTTCATATAAAAGATAGTCAGTTAATTGTTTTGCAAAGAAAGGCGCCAGTGAACAGCCCTTTGTTCCCATACCGTTTAAAATGCCAACATTTGTATAAGTAGGATGAAAACCTACAAATGGCCTTCTCTCTAATGTAGCAGGACGAAGACCGGAGCGATGCTCAACGATTTCAAAAGGGATTTTAAGAGATTGCTTTAAAAACTGTTCTGCATTTTCTCTGAATGTATTGGTGGGATCAGCATTGTCAAAATCCCAAACATAACTAGCCCCGATCCAGAATAGATCCTTTTCTGCCATGGGAACAATCATCATTCCTTTTTTATAAATATGATTATCGGGAAGTCCCGGAATGCGGGCAACCAACGCTTCACCTTTATTAGGGGCAAAAGGAAGTTGTTTGAAAAAAGGATTTTCAAAACAGCTGGTACCATCGCAAAAAATGATCTTGTTTGCAGTGATATTTTTGTATTGAATTTTATCAGCTTCAACTTTTAGTTGATTTATTTCAAAATTTTCTTCCAGCAAATTATTTTCTTTTTGTAATTGTTGCCGCCATGCCGGTAATAATGTTTCAAGATGAGCGATATAAACAGGTCTTATTTCTCCGCATCCCAGGTCATAATTAAAAAAGTTGTTGAAATGGTTTTGTTCCGGGTAGGCATGAACATATTTATCGCCGGTTTCTATTTTTTGCAAAAAACTTTCCCGCATAAAAGGATTAGGGAAAAAATCAATGATTGTTTTTTGAGAAATGGCTGTAATTCCCAGGTCGTGACCGATCTCCTGGTAAGCTTTCCAGGCAAAGGGTAGTATTTCATCGACCCTCCAAACCGTTACCAACCTTCTTCCAGTTACCGGATTAATAATGCCAGCTGCTATTTTAGAAGAGGAATTGCTGTAATTGTTGTCAATAATTAAAAAACTTTTGCTTTCTTTTTTTAAATAATAGGAAAGAAAGGTTCCGCTAATACCTTGTCCAATAACCAGGAAGTCGATCTGCATAGCACAAAAATAAGTTCATCTGCTAAGTATTGTTCATTCGTCTCAATAAATAGAATAGGGTTGTTCATGTGAACAACCCCATTCTATTAAGCATATTTACAGCCTGATTACTTAACGGTGATGCGTATGCCTTCACTATGAGAAGAAAACTCAGGGGCATACATGCATTGAATGGTTGTAATTCCATTACTGAAATTGCCTGCATGCGTAATGAATAAAGGAAATTCGAATACATAGGTTCCTTTGCGCAGGTTGCTAAAGAAGAAATTAGTGCTGGCGTCTTTTGTGGTTTCGTAGTAGCCCAAGCCACCCTGCCATTTGTAGCTACTCAACACATTTACTGGTTCCATGGCGGATGCCCGCATATCTTTCATGTGTACATATTCCATTTCTCTATCAACCCGCAATTCGATCCTTACTTTTATTTTATCACCTACTTTTAAAACATCACCATCGTTTACAGGTGTAAGTACTGGTCCACGATCTGTACTTTTTTCTATAAATAATTTCTTCACCAGTTTGAGCGGGGTAGAAGCGGTGGTTATCTTATCAAGATCTTCAAAGTATTGCCAGTAAACGCCACCCCATGTAGGAGTGTTGTTCTCTTCTTCCTTTGGGGACACAGGGGTTAGGTTTACGGAGATATTACCCATTTCAGGTTTTATGGATTTAGCCTCAATGGTTTTCTTAAAATAACCTGTGCCTGCTTCTTGTTTAGCATCTGTAGAACTGATACTTGTACTGCCCAACTTAATTTGAACTGTTGCCTCGTTGGTTAACCATTGCGTTCCCTGCAATAATAAGGCATAACAGGCTTCCGCAGTTGCCTTTGTTGATTCCCATCTGTCGGTTTGTTTGTTTTTCAATAACCAGGTTCTGAGGTCATCAACAGTTTTAGTGTCCTTACCAATTTCCTGGAAAGCTTCAATTAATAAAGCTTGTCTTTCTATTGGCGCTTCATGCCAGAACCATCCACGTCGTGCATCTTTCCAGTACATACCCAACTCTTCATGAGTGATAGAAGTTTCTTTCAGTGATTTTAAAATAGCTGCAGGTGTTTTTGTATCTCCTGTTCTCCCCAATGCAAGAACGATCATACCCTGCATATACTTGTTTTGTTGTGTCCAGGTAAGCTGAACACGGCTATTGAAATAATCATAAGCTTTTCTGGAAGCAGCTGCTATTTTATACTCAGGAAAAAAGCTGCGCATATATAAATACTGAATAGTGCTGTAACCCGGCGTATATTTTTTCAGATCCGTTTTGTATTTGACAAGAAGATCGTAATCTTCTTTTATTTTTTTATCTAAATAAGGAATTGCTGTTACCAGTATTTCGTCCAGTTTTGCTTTTTGTCCATCAGCATAGCTATTCAGGTTTTTCAGGTGGCCGATACCGGTTACGATATATTGTGTCATATAACGATCGTCGGGACCGCCTTTGAACCATACAAAACCGCCATTACTGCTTTGCATTTGTTTTAGCTTGTCGTAGGAGCTATTCAGTTCTTTGCTCATACGGATCATGTCAAACAGCAAAGCAATATTTTTTTTCTGTTCGGTTTCACTTTTAGCTTGCAATACCCAGGGTGTTTCTTCCAATAAGACAGCTTTTAACTCTTCATTCTTTTGCAGGTTTGAAAGTAAGGCCGTGGTATCTATTATTTTCCATTGTTCGAAAACCTGTTTAATCCGGGGTGATGAATTGGCAATGAAAGATGCTAATGAATTAGCATAATAACGGTTCCAGATTTGTTCGGCACAATCATACGGATACTCCATCAGGTAAGGCAAGGCCTGTACAGCATACCAGGCCGGATTAGATGTGTATTCTACTGTCAGAGAATAATTCTGTAATGTTTCACTGCCACCTGATTTTAATAATTTATCAAAACTGAAATTTTTAGTGCCTGTTCCCCGCATGGGCAAAGGCATGGTTTCTGTGACCAGCATACGATTGGTCAAAACCGGCATTGCATTTTCTTCGCCATCACTAAAGGAATCCGCTTTGGCAACGATGCGCCATATCAATGCTTTATTGAATTGATAAGGAACTGTTATAGGAAATTTCACCGCTTCGCTTTGTCCTGTTGCTATTGTAAAGAACTGGCTCGGCATCATATTACCGAACCAGCCATCTATCGGTTGATTGGTAGTGGCATCAATTAATTGAAGTTCTGCCTGGCCGGTTAATTCTTTGTCTGTAAGGTTAACGATCTTGGTACTGAATTCCATCTTATCGCCTTCACGCAAAAATCTTGGAGCATTCGGCTGCACCATCAATTGCTTTTGTGTAATAATTTCTTTGCTGCTATAGCCTAATGCGCCTTCTTTGGTATGCGCCATTGCCTGGAATTTCCATTTGGTCAATGCTTCTGGAATGGTGAAAGAAAATTCAATAGCACCGCTGTTGTCTGTTTTCAGATCAGGAAAAAAGAAAGCGGTTTCGCTGAAGTTTTTGCGGATTTGAACGGCTGAGTTGTCGATAGTAGTTTGTTTGACAACCTGATCAGCGATTGCAGAGTCAAGTGCGACTTCTGCCGCGCCATCATCAAAGCCAATCTTATTAGCGGCAATTGCTTCGTCTTTTGAAACTTTTTTGGGTGCTGCCATTTGCATTTCTGCTACTTCAATTCCAGGTGCTCTACCTGCAAGAGCTCTTTTCTGTTTTGCGCCGTATCCTACTACTATTACATCGTTGAAAGAATGTGATAGGAGTTGATCATATTGTTTGGGGAAATATTTTGAGTCCGGATAAACGCCAGGTTTCAGATTTGATTCTACTTTCACAAAATTCTGGCTACCATTCCAACTCTTTCTACTATAATAAGCCGGCCAGATAGAAGGCTTATTCCATTGATGCGGATAAAATTGATCCAATGATGCGTCATACATACTGGCCAGCATTTCTGCCGCCAATTTTTCATTTTTATAACCGCTGATCTTTAGTTTCCATTTTTCTTCACCGCCGGGTAGGGTCTTGTCACGATAAG
>CAMLEX010000329.1 GCA_946479055.1 uncultured Bacteroidota bacterium
ATGCGAGCTTTTTAGTTTCTTCCCATTGTAAATAAGGATTCGGTAAGCCTACCGGCGATAAACCAGTTGCTCCCTGGTAAGCAACTCCAACGCTGGTGCTGTTGTACAGATTCATGAAACGATAATCTCCTATTTGGTCATTCCCTGTAGTACCATAGCTGGCTCGCAATTTCCCAAAACTTAAAAAAGGCAGGTTTTTTCGGATAAATTCTACGCTGGAAAATATCCAGGCACCACCAACTGACCAGAAGTTATTAAAGAGATTTTCCGAACCAAAACGGGAGCTTCCATCACGGCGCGCGTTCAGATTTAGGATATATCTTTCTTTCCAAGTATAGTTAATACGGCCAAACAAGGCATTGTATCTATAAGTAGAATTGGTACTTGGTGAATATAATCCAACCGATGCGGCTGATGTTATGTCTTCAAGTACAAAGTCGCTATTATAACCTAGTCCGTAAATTTGTTGCCCATTAGAAGTATTTTGCAAAAGTGTGCTTCCTAATAAAGCTTCTAATCTTCCATTTGCAATCTTTCTCTTGTATATTGCTTGAGGTTCAACAATCCAAGAAACAATCTGGTTATTACCAAAAATGGAATAACGAGAAGATAAAGGCTTATTTTCAGGGCTGACTGCTATTAAAGGACCTGTTACGATTTCGTTTGATTCTAAATCATTGTATCCAAAACTACTCTTGAATTCCAATCCATTAAAAAGTTGATAACTTATAATTGCATTTCCTACAAGATTGGTTGTTTTGTTTTTGTATTTTGTATACAAATAGGCCAAAGGGTTTGACCATGTAGAAACGACTGAAGTGCCTGAGGGGACGGTTGCCCAATTAAGGGTGCCATCAGATTTATAGATAGTTGGCGCATCTGGCGCTATTTGCAATGCAGAACTTGTGAGATCCGTATTAATAATTTTATTGTTGTCTGCCAAATAACTGCAGGTTAATTGGAAACGGAATTTTTGATTAGAAGAAATACTGTTAACATTTAAATGGACAGATCCTTTTTGATCGGCCAGATCTCCCGGGAATACCGTGGTTTCTTTATGACAGTTGCCCCCTACCAAAAACTGAGTTATTGAATTCCCACCGGAAATTGCACATTGTACATCCGTGTAATTGGCAGTACCACCAATTAATTCTTTTTGCCAATCTGTATATCTAGTAGTGTCCCAAACCATCAAATCTGGAGCAAAAACAAATGGAGAAGTTGCTGCAGGATTCGCAGAAGGAATTAATCCATCATTTTTTAACCCTTCTCTTCGCATTTGCAAGTATTTCTGAGTATTCAAAAGATCTAATTTGCGAGTAACTTTTCCCCATCCATTTTGCAAATTGACATTTACTCGTGTCTGTCCAGATTTCCCTTTTTTAGTAGTAATAAGTATGGCTCCATTGGCAGCTCTCGAACCATAAATAGCTGTTGCGTCGGCATCTTTCAATATATCTATGCTTTCAATGTCAGCTGGGTTAAGAAAGCTTAAAGGATTACCATTTACATTAGCCGTTCCCGGAGCTCCCCCACCAGAGCTACCTAAAATGTTCGATATACTGGGGAGAAGTTGGGAATTGTAAGGAACTCCATCTATCACATACAGAGGATCATTTCCACTTCTAATGCTATTCTGACCTTGAATACGTACTGTGATCCCACTGTTTGGTAGTCCTGAACTCTGAGTAATAAATAATCCAGGAACTCGACCCTGCAATGCTAGTAAAGGATTATTTACAGGCTGCTTTTCTATGTCCTTTGCAGTTATTCTTCCGACGTTACTTGTAGATAACCTTTGCTTCTCAGTATAATAGCCTTTATTAATTACCACCTCATTCAAAGAAGTAATTTTTGTTTTTGCATTGAGTGAAAATTCTTTTCTTCCGCTAACGCTTGTTTCAAAGCTTTCAATATTTACTCCGCTAAAAACAAGAGCAGCGTTTTCATCAACATTGTTCAAAATAAATTCACCATTGGCATTGGTGCTGGTGCCAATGTCTGTGCCTTTTATTTTAACGGTTACTCCTTCGAGTGGTTCACCGGCTTCATTTACTATACGGCCGCGGATGTCGATTGGGGGAGTTTGCTTCGCTTCGCTAGCAACGACGTCGTCGCTCGCAATAAAAGGCTCTTTTTCTTTAACCACAATGGTTCGCTCAAATATCTTATAAGTGAGCGGTTGATTTTTGAAACAGAGATCCAACACATTTTCAAGCATTGCATCTTTCACATCTACATTTACCCTTGCCGCTTTTTTAAGCACCTCATCCTTGTAGAGGAAACTGTAATTTGTTTGCGCTTTGATGTAAGCAAATACTTCTTCCAGCGAGGCATCCTTAACAGTGAGGGAAATTTTTTGCCCATGGCCGGTAGCGCTTGCAGCCAGGCAGGCAGATAGTAATAAAATAGCTGTCAGTTTCATCGCTAACACAATTGTTTTTGCCATTGGTGCGATGGGACCTCGCCATAGGCTCGGTCTCATGATGAGCAGCAATTTGGCAGTTGTTTTGGTCCGTAGTTGGTTACTACGGACAGCAGTTAAAACCATAACTTTGCAGTGTTTGGGTTTAGAAATAGGTGATTCTTTGCGGTTTTATTTATTTCAGATTAACCCAAATGCGCCGGGGAGTGGTTACAACACTTTCCGGTTTTTAATTAGGTTAACTGTAAGAGCTAAGGTTTTCAATGGGCTTTTGAACCACATAGGATCATAGGAACATAGTTTTTTACATAGATTCTATGTGTGTATTTCCTTTGTGTTCTAAGTGTCTATGTGGTTCATTTTATTTAGTGATTATTATTTTCTTTCCGTCTATGCTGAAATGGAGGCCCGCGTATTCCAGCATTTTTAAAACTTGTGATAAATTCACGCTCCGAGATATATCCCCGGTGATGGTTTCGTTGGGTACTGCTCCCTGATAACTTACTTCTACATTATACCATTTTTCAAGCTGCCGCATAATGGCTCTGATATCGGTGCTTTTGAATTTGAATGTGCCGTTTTTCCAGGCCATTACTTGGTCTACGTCTACATTTGTCTGAACCAGGATTTTCTGGATTAAAGGATTGGCAGGATTAAATACAGCCTGCTGACCAGGTTTTATTTTAACCGCAGAGGACGCAGAGAGCGCTGAGGAAACTTTGACGCTTCCTTCGAGTAATGTAATGCGTATCTCACTTTCATCATCGTAGGCGTTTACGTTGAAGTGAGTGCCTAATACCTGAACTTGCATTTCTGCTTTTGTTACATAAAAAGGCTTTGTTTTATCATGTGTTACTTCGAAGTAGGCTTCGCCGGTTATCTGCACTTTTCTTTCTTTATCTATAAAGGCAACGGGATAGGTGATTGAGCTGCCTGCATTGAGCCAAACTCTTGAACCATCGGCAAGGGTCATATCGATTACTTTGGAGCCTCTTGGATTACTCAATGTATTATACTGCAACGCCGTTTGTGTCTTCGTGCCTTCGTGGCTATAAATGATTTTACCGTCGTCGGTCTTTATTACTTTTATATTGTTTTGCGTAAAGAGTTCTCCGTTGGCAGCGCTGTCGAGATAAACCGTTCTACCGTCGGCGAGGGTGATCATGGCTCTATTCGACTCCGGGGCTTTTACATCAGTTGGCTGGTTCACTATAGCGGGAGGAGATTTCTCCTTCGTCGAAATGACGTAGGCGATACCGAATGATATAATTAATAAAATGGATGCGGCGATGGCAATGCGTTGCAGACTCAAAATCTGCCGTCTTGCAGGCCTTTCTTTCTCCATTGTTATTATTCTTGCCGGCGGAGTTTGTATTATTTTTTGATAGAGATGTTCCCAATCTGCTTCCTTATAATCTGCATAGCCTTCATCCGGTAGCTGATTGATGAAGGATTGGAAGGTGTTTTCAATCTGGTGATCGTGCCGGCCTTCCATAAGAAGCTCAGATAGCTCATTAAGCTCAGGAGCTAATATGCTTTTATCGAGCCATTGGGTGAGTAAATAATTAATACGATCCTGGTTGACTGGCATTGTAGATTTTTTAATGTTGTTTTTTACTTAATCATTACTTAATAAAAAGCTAACATCTATTTCAAGACCCGCCTCAAAGAATTTAGGACTACGTGGATGAAAACTTTTTTTCTCACCGCTGCATCTGAACCACATAAGGACATAGATAACATAGGTTTTCACATAGAATACCTATGTGTCTCTTCTATTGTGTCCTACTGTGCCTATGTGGTAAAAGTTATGATAACCTAAAGACACAGAGTTGAACCACATAAGGACATTGAACACATAGGGTTTCACATAGACGGCGTAACAGCAAATACTGGCGCTCGGTTTACATACCACCCAACAATGTCAAAAGTATAACTCCAATCATGTTCTTAATATATTCCCTGATTTGTTTCAATGCTTTGATAAGCTGGTTCTTTACCGTATTGGGCGATATATTGAGTGCCTCTGCTATTTCCGGAATGGTCATTCCGTCTTCACGGCTCATTTTATATACTTGCCTGCACTGCGGCGATAATTTTTCTACAGCCTGGTGAATAAAGACGGACATTTCTTTGGCGGCAAGGTTTTGTTCGGGAGACATCGGTTGGCTGGTGGGTTGATGCTTTAATCTATCGAAGAGCCGGTTGTCTGTGTCTATTTTTCGCAAATAATTCAGCGATTGATTGGATGCTATGCGTACGATCCAGGCTTTTGGATTTTCTATAGTGGCGAGCTTTTGGCGCTGTACCCAAATTTTTAAAAATACATCCTGCAATACTTCTTCGGCGCCGGTGGCGGTGCCCGTAAGTTTGATCATGAAAGGAAGAAGTATTTTATTATAGTGGTGAAAGATGGTGCGAAAGGCGGCTTCATCGCCCCGAGCTATAGCGGCGAATACTTCTTTTTCATCGTATGGGGATTGTTGGGACAAGAGAGATAATTTAATTTATTATACGCCGGGATTGCTGTTTTCATTTAACCACCGACAGCAAACCCGGCGGGACTGAAATAATTGGAAACACTAAAGTAATGAAAGGAGGATGAATAGTTTTCTAGTATCTTGATTATATCATTTATTATATGCCGGGGTTGCTGTTTTCATATAACCACCGACAGCAAACCCCGGCGGAACTGCTCATTATATAAATATTATTTGTCGGGGTCACAGGCCGGGAGGCATGCGCCACATCGGGTTTCTATTTATGTTTTCGAGATACCTATTTAGCAACACAAGTAACAATTCGTCACAGGCCGGGAGGCCCCGAAATGAATTCGGGACAAGCTCTGCGCCAGATCGCAGTGAGAACAAAAAGAAAAAGACTGCCTCAAAATTTTTAGACAGCCTTCTTTTTTAAACCAAACAAACCAATGCTTGGATTTTAAAACGCAATTTTGTTGTTTATATTATTGTCATTATGCGAACTGACCTATTAGCTATGCCAACAGGCTGTTGTCAGTGACTAATTTATTTTGCTGTTGAATATTTTTCTCTACTTCATATATGGCCATTATTGTTTTGATAACCGAGTCGGGCGTTACTGATATACTGTCTATCCCCTGCTCTACCAAGAACTGTGCAAAGTCGGAATGATCGGAAGGGCTTCTTTGACTGTTGTCATCAGCATCGTCAGCTAGAAGGACCAACGCCAATTTTAAAAATATCAACTATCCTTTATATCACCTGGCCAGGCGAAAGTGTGTTTCGCTTAGTGATATCAATGTTGACAATTGTCAACAAAAAAACCGGAAGAAGAAAAGGACGAATGGATTAGTAAATGAAACAATTCACAAAATGGGGCAGGCGGACGAATCAGTGGCAAGCGCCATGATTAAGCACACGTAATTTTAATGATCCGATTGTAAAGCTATTCACTAATGACGGGAGTAAGAAAATAAATGCTGCGTGAAATAAACAAAAGCCCCGGCTTACACCAGGGGCGATATGGACGGGTTAATAACAAAACTATTTTTGATCAGCTGCTTCAGGTAGTAATACCAGTTTGATAAGATTATCACCGCTTAAATACGTCTGAGCAGATGACTTTATCGT
>CAMLEX010000330.1 GCA_946479055.1 uncultured Bacteroidota bacterium
ATACCGGCAGGACCTTTAGGATCTTTCGACTTTAATAAGGTTGCTGAAGTAAATTTTTTGGAAAATGTGTCCACACCCTGAGCCAGTTTAAAAGGTCCATCAGGCGAATCTGCAACAGCAGGATACATAAAACCATTGACTGTTGGATAAATATAATATTTGCCATTCGCTGCAACAGCCTTGCTGGGCGCCCAGTATTTAGTTCCAACTGCAGAAGGGAAATAAAATCCGGAAAAACTCCAGTGAACAAAGTCTTTTGACTTCCATACTACAGGCGGACCAGATGTTTCCAGCGCTCTATCGTAGCCATCTGTTGTTGCATAACAATAGAAGGTCCCGTTAATTTCCTGGATGCTGGCATCTGCAATCATATCAGGGATCAGCGAATTACCGAACGGATTTTCCTTCTGAGCTTTTACTGAAAGAACAAAAAGTAATAAAAAGCAGTTCAATAATGCTTTTATCATAACAGGAGAAAACTTGGTTCTTTTTTCCGAAAGAGGCAATGCATTGATAATGGCTTTCATCTTTCCTAATTCAATTAGTTTACAATTAACGTACAGAATTGATCATTGGCTGCGCTAAAGAGGCAAATAGCCCAAAGCTCGTAACAAGTTTCAAAAATCATCCGCTCTTTCAACAGCGGATGATTTTTTTGCGAAATTACTATATGAGAAAACTCTGCGATAAGTTTTTATTCATTACCATCCTGTTATTTGCTTCAATGCGGGATTTTTATCTATTTCCGATTGCGGAATAGGAAACACATACATTTTGAATGGAAAACTCCGGTTTTCAAAAGCGTATCTTGTGTAAGTGATAGCGTTGCCCGTCTTTGCATACTTCGTACCATATAATGGTCCGTTCAATACTGTTTCCGCAATACGCCATCTTCTGATATCAAAGAAGCGGTGCTCGTCAAATGCCAATTCTATGCGCCGTTCATTGCGTATGCGCAAGAAATCGAACAGAACATCAAAGTACATATAGTTGTACTGGGATTTCCTTTGTTGTTTTCTTTAATAGGCAAGTTGTGGCGGCCAGTCGAGTGTCACTTCTTAGTTTCTTTGCGGCCGGTATTTTATGGTATTGCTTTATAACGAAAATTTTTAAACCTCACTTTACCCTCTCCAATCGAACAAAGTCCTATCCGTAGAGAGACCCTGCTGAAACGAAAATATAATTTCACCGTGTTTTTTTTATTTTTTTACAAACCCTTATTTTAAAGAGATTTGAACTCACTTTTTATTGCTATAAATTTGCCCGCTCCAATAATTAACTATTCACAGATGCAATTTTAATACTCATTTCGGATAGTCGCATACACTCCATACGACTCATTAGTTACTTTATAAAATGGCACAAGCGTATATTCTTTTCCGTTATTTTTTAAAGTAAATGACATGGAATTCCCCTGTTTGGAGATATTTTTCAGAATATTCGCAGCATTGCCTTTCAGGATCGCTTCTTCATGAACCTGAAAGGCCAATAAAACCGGACCATAAAACAGTGCAATAAGATTCGGATTGTCTGCCATGGGTTTTACCTGAAAATGATAATTAAAACGTATTTCTATCTTATCTCCACTTTTCCATTTTCTATCAATAGTAACATACGACCTTGGACTTATGCCCCCTTTTATGGGTTCACCGTTTACCAAAACCTGGGTTTGTGTACCAGCCCATGATGGGATAAACAATTTCAGTGCAAATGGCGTACTTTTTTTGGCGGTTATGTTGAATTTCACAACGGAACTATCCGGAAAATCTGATGACTGCGACAAAGTAATTCCCTTCGATTTCCAATTCACCGAGGAAGGAATGTACAGATTCACCCAGAGATTATCGTTGTTGTAAAAATAGATATTGGCATTCAAGCTGGTAAATGCTTCGATAGTTGTTCCGTTACAACAAAAAAACTCACTTGGTTTTGCAAAGCTCTTCTTATTCGGAGAGCCCAAGGGTAAAGAATAAACATTACATCCGGTTTCGGCATTTTGTAATGCAAAAACGGAATTATAAAGCGTATTCATATACACATCAGTATATTCGGGTTGGGCAGTCCAACGAAACAAAGTACTTGTAATTTTTTGCGTGTTATGTGAAACGCATGATTCAGAAGTTTTGTCTGTAAGCGTAGCGCTTAAGCGATCAGCGTCCCCCCAGTGTTCCGAAGTTTGAGCAGTTTGCGTTGTGGCGACAGGTCGCGGCCCACTGCTCGAACCATTCACATAGCAATGATGATGTACAAGCATATCCCAGAAATGAGAAACAACATCCCGATAATAACTGTCTCCTGTATTTTCATACCGTTTTGCAAACCCAATTACCAAAGGCAGATGGGTATTGGAATGCAAACCTGACAAAATATCTTTACCCTCGTACAATGGTTGGCTGAACCATTTACGGTCAAAAAGACAAGCCAACCGGTAATGAGTCGAATCTTTGGATATTTCAAATAAACCGTGCAGTACATCGTTCATTCCACCCGCTTCGTTTCCGGGATTAGCCTGAGGTGAATACAGCATTTTCTCTATCGATTCAGGCGAAAGTTTATCCATGCGCCCTTTTACATAAGCAGCCATATTTACGACTATTGCATACGCTTTTTTATTTCCGGTAGCCTTATAAACATCAAGCATTCCCTGCATGATTTTATGATAGGTATAGTACGGAGCCCAAACGCCACCAAATTGGGTTTCCAGTATGGTAAAATCATTTTCGGGGAATGCGCTCAGGTATTTGCCGCCAAGTTTTTGCTGACAAACACCAAGCACGTCAACCATGTACTGTACACGTTTTTGCGGCAAAGTATCGCCTGTTTTTTCAATCACCAAAGCACAAGCCGACAAATAATGACCAACAAAATGCCCACGTAAACCCACATTAGGCGACTCCCAACCTTCCAACGGTTGCGCTTTCGATTCAATTCCGGAATTTATCCTGAAATTGTGAAGCAGCCTATCAGGGTCAAACTGATAAATATACCGAGTGTTGGTAACCTCCCGCTGCTTTATCCACGACTCAGATAATACAACATCTTTATTTGAAAATGCTATCGGTCGCAAATCTTTGTCTAGAAACGATTGACCAAAAGCAGTCTGACAACCAAACAAAATCAGCACCACCCATTTTATATTATTTTTCATACTGAACATCGAATATTGGTAAAAAACTGTACCCCATCATTGAAACAAAAGATATACGCTACAATCGGAAAGGAAATATACTATATGCTACGATAAACCAGCAACCGGAATCAATAAATGAATTTCCATTTATCAAACAAAAAATCGGCTCCGTTAAATACCAAATAGATGTTCCCTACTCCCTTATTTATTTTCCGTTCTATTTTCTTTGAGAGCGTAGTCCATTCGTTCCCATCACATGTAAGGGAAACCAGCGCCGGGCCTTTAAGGCTATTTACATAAACATCAATTCTACCTTTTCCTTTCACCCGGGCTTCGAATTTGGCAGAAATCTTTTGCTCAAATCGACTCCCCGGACCATGAGACATTGTTTATCTGCTTTTCCTTTGACAACCATATTGTTGAATCATTGCAATCGGAAATAGAAAAACACCTAACAATACAAATGAAAATTGCCGGCTGAATAATTTCCGTTTCATTATGGCAATCCTGCCCTTAACCTTTACTATACTTTCTTTTAATAACTGGCTGCTCATTTTATTTTTGTTATTAATTAATCCTTGATATTTCTTTGTTTCAACCAAAACATAGGATTCAGCATATCGCCATTCGCCGGAAGGTCAACATAAATTGCATTTTACTATAATTATTACTCGTCATCACCGGTAATCTATTTTTTATTCCTGCCTGATCTTTTGTAATGCAGCTTTATAACTCTGCCAACTAACAGTTAACAATGTAATGATAAATGTTGCTGCACCTGCAACAATGACCCCCCAGCTTATGTCTGTTTGATAAACAAAATTTTGCAGCCAGTTGTGCATGATCATATACACAAGCGGGCATGCAATTAAAAACGCAACAAGGTTCCACCTGATAAAACTTTTGTTTATAAACAAGACCAGTTGCAAAATATAAGCACCACTGATCTTTCTTATAGCAATCTCTTTTCTTTTCTGAAACCAAACTTTTGCTATCAGTTCATTGATAATTATCTTGTCTTTATTCTGATCCGGTATGGAATAAAAATTTCTGCCCGCCAACAATAATGATGTAAGGAAGTAAGTACGCAAAATTCCGCCCTTGGAAAATTAAACGTCACAGATCTGAACGCTTTTTCTCAGGGAAACCAATGGTTCTTTATGTTTCGGTATAAATTCCTGCCCTGCAAATCCTTTATATCCTGTCTCTACAATAGCTTTCATGATGGCGGGATAGTTCAATTCCTGCGTTTCATCAATCTCGTTGCGACCAGGGACTCCACCTGTATGATAGTGTGAAATGTAAGGATGGTATTCCTTGATGGTAGCAATCACATCGCCTTCCATGATCTGCATGTGATAAATATCGTAGAGCAATTTAAACTGTTCGGAGCCGATCCGTTTTGCCAGTTCAACGCCCCACTTCGTGTGGTCGCACTGATAGTCTTTGTGATTGACCTTGCTGTTCAGCAATTCCATTGTAACTGTGACCTTGTACTTCTCTGCTGTTTTCATCAAGCGCTTCAAACCCATAGCGCAGTTTTCTAAACCCTGTTCATCGCTCAGGCCTTTGCGGTTGCCAGAGAATGTGATGATCTTGTCCAGCCCTGCATTGGCCGCCTTTGGAATGATATCTTCAAAAGAAGCCAAAAGTTCATTGTGCAAAGCCGGGTTGTTCCAGCCATTCTCAATTCCCTTTCCAGCACCCCAGGGCATGGCACAAGTTAGTCCGTACTTTTTAATAGTTGGCCATTCTTCCGGTCCCTGAAGCTCGATGGACGACAACCCAATGTCTTTTGCCGCCTTGCACAAGTCATCCAGCGAAATGTTGGGATAGCACCATTTGCACACCGAGTGGTTGACATGTCCCTTCAGCTTCAGCGACATTAATTCTTCCTTAAATTGTTCCTTTTCCAGTTCGGCGCTGGCTACTCCAGGCAGTAGCACACCTGTGGAAAGCAGTGCCGCACTACCTGCCAGGTTTTTCAAAACGTTGCGACGTGAGTAAGTCTTGCTCATGATTAAGAAATTTGATTTATGTATAGAAAATTATTATTTGAAGTATAATTGATCATAGATGAAGCTCTTCGTTCTATTGTTAGATCGGCTAAACCGATTCACGCTATATTCTGTTTAAATAATATTTCTCGTCTTAGTGACTACACCTTCATGATGTAGCCACATCGCTTAGTATATCCAATAATAAACCATGACAGCTTCTAATTAAGTTTCACAACCTTAAAGGATTTTGATGAGTTTAGGCCATCTACCTGAACTATATAACTGCCCGGTTTCAGAGAAGCCCCAATTGACACCTCGTTTAAATTTGATAAACCCTGGATAGTTTCAACCTGTTTGCCCACAATATCAAAAATTCTGATGCGCAATATTTCACCGGGTTTAAAACCTTTAAGATTAAAATTTGTAGTGAAAGGGTTTGGATATAATTCTAATGTGCTTTCGTTTGTAGTGTCCACTGCATGTGTGTGTAAGTCTCATTTTTTGTTTTTTTAGAATTATTTATTGCAATTAATTTTAAGTTTATCCCAAATGATTACCAAGTAAGCTTCTTTGCTTATAAATCGGGCTCAGGTTAAGAGATCTTATCTTGCTATTTAACCGGCGTAAATTTGTACAGAGTCACTCCATGCATCGGAACCTTCACCGAAAGAGCCTCTTTGTCCGCATAGATTGTGGTAATATCTTTCTGACGCCAAAGATCACGTACCTTTTGTTTTCCTGAAATACCAAGCTTTTTCAGATCCTTGTAAGGGATATCCACTTCCTCCATACCGAAATTGCAATAGCCTACTGCACGACTGCCATCCTCCAATTCTTTTACATAAATGCGCAGATCTCCGATAGTCTGAACACAGGTAGCCTGT
>CAMLEX010000331.1 GCA_946479055.1 uncultured Bacteroidota bacterium
AGGATTGACATTATCCAATGTGCCATTGATAATCAGAACGGGTAATGGTTTGCCACTTGGTGTACAGTCCAAAGATGCGGAGTCCGGCATATTGGCAACAACAGCAGCAATAGCTTTAATTTCACCGGGAATCGTTAAGCCTAACTTATAAGCCATGTGGCCACCCCCGGAAAAACCGGCTGCGAAAACTTTTTTTTCATTAATTCCATATTTTGAATGGAAATAGTTTATCAACGCTTTGAAAAATGCATTTTCATTGATGTTCTCTTTATTGGCTATCGAAGTGGCGTACTTACGGCATTCGTTCCAATAATTTTTATACCCATTAGGATATACAATGACCAGTTTTTCGGTTGCAGCAATAGCTTCCAGGTTTAAGGATTTCTTCATGATGTTTTTCCCATTTCCACCAGAACCATGCATGATAAACATCAGGCTACCGCCGTCAACAGCCGCAGTTGGTTTATTGAAATGAAAGCTGCGGTAATGTCCTTCTATCAATAAGGAATCGGTTATTAATTGGCTATATGCCACCGAAGAAAAAGGAAAGAGCAAAAAAATAAGTAAATATTTCATTTGAAAATGCGAATAATTATAAAATGAATAAAGATAAATATTTCTGAAATTGTCCTATTGCATATAATCATAAATCAACTTCGATACATCAGCCATGGCTACGATCACTGTCTTTTCATCAACAGGATCAAAACGTGACAACAAAACCAGTACATATTTTCTTCCGTCCGGCAGTAAAACAATACCCGAATCATGTTGTACTCCTGTTATTGAACCTGTCTTATGCGCAACTTTTACTTCTTTTGGTAATTGCGCAGGAATGATTTCATTGAATCGCTGGTCAAGTAATATTCTGATCATTTCTTTTGAAGCAGCAGCACTAATAACTTTTTCATTAGCCATCTGTTCATAGATCATAAGCGGTCGTTGTATTATTCAATCCTTTCTGATAAGCTTTATTGTCTTCCACTCCTCTTAATACTTTAATATCGTTGGCTCCCATTTTCTTCATCGTATGCATAATGCTATCCGGCTTTACCAGGTCAATCAATAAATTGGTAGCCAGGTTGCTGCTAAGGATGATCATTTCGTATGCTAATGAAGCAATCGTTTTTTTCTTGCCGATATTTTTATACAACTCTGGTTCGCTGTCGTCTCTTGAGTCGAGCGAATAATCGCTACCATCGGCAATACTGCTGAACGAATTTTTTATCACAATTGAATCAGTCAATGAAAATTTACTTGCTGCTGCCTGTTTGAAAATTTCTATAAGCACAGGCGTTTTCATGGTGCTGGCCGCATGAAAATTGTCTTTTTCATTTATCAATAACGTTTTGCCGGTTTGCAGATCTTTAAATGCTATACCAAAATGAGCGTTACTGATCGCCAGTTTATGCTGAACTTCTTTTTTTAACTCATCTATCGGCTCTTTTTTTTGCATACAAGCTGTTTGAAAAAACAAATTGAAAATAAGAACAATCATTATTTGTTTATTCATGAATTGACAGTTTAAAATAAAGATACCAGAATAAGTATTTCTAAAAGTCGGTTGACAATTCCTTCGGATTCTTCATAAGGCCTGTTTTGTGGTTAAATAGTGGATAGAGCCTGTAAAACACTCCGTTTCACATGATTAAAACAGCAATACAACGGAATTAGGACGCATTATTTGTGTTAACGCCAGGCAATTCAAGTGTAATCCGGCCGATTGCATCTTAATAGGCCAGAATACTGTACCTTTATTCGAATCCGCTGAAGATATTATCATTTTTCTTCAGATACTCCCTCCAATTTTTCAAACTTTAAAACTCAAAACAAGTATGGCCGAGACCTGGAATAAAAAAGAAAGAGAAAAGAAAAAACAACAAAGCAAAAAAGAAAAAGCAGAAAGAAAGCTGGAGCGCAAAGAAAATTCAAAAGGCGGCAAAAGCCTCGATGATATGCTTGCCTATCTTGATGAAAATGGAAATTTGTCCAGCACCCCTCCCGATCCCCGGAAAAAAATAATCACCAAACTGGAAGACATTGAAATTGGTGTTCCCAAACATCAACCAGTTAACCCCGAAGATCTTATCCGCAAAGGTATTGTCAGTTTTTTTAATGACTCCAAAGGATATGGTTTTATTAAAGATGTGGAAACACAGGAAAGTATTTTTGTACATATCAATTCATTGACAGAAGAAATAAAAGAGCACAATAAAGTGACTTTTGAAATTGAAATGGGTCCAAAAGGCGCCAATGCTGTCAATGTAAAAAAGGTTAGTTAAGCCCCTCTGTTTTGCAAGGCTATCTTTTAACTGGGTTATCCAAGAAACTACAACAGGCATCTGATTAACAGAGCCAATTAATTTACATACCATTTTTTGAAAATCCTGTCAAAATATTTTTTGACAGGTCTTTATGTGCATGGAGACAAATTGCACTATTCTCCCCAAATAAGCGGGCCTGTCTCAACATGATTTCTTCAAAAAAGAAAATAGGAGTAGTTAGCAAAGAAATTACAGGTACTATTTTTTTATTACCTTACCACTCATTTTTTAATTTATATGATAAACGATGCAGACAGATATCAGCCGTCTTCAAACCAAAGTAAAAAATTATAACCAGGTATTACAAAATACAAATAGCTATCGCCAGTCGTGGCAGAGTAAAGTGAAACAATTCATCAGTACTACGCTGAAGGATATTGTGGTACAGACAGGTTTAAAAGCAACCATTGTTGAGAAAAATAATATTGAAAACCTGGAAGCTATAGTGCTTGACCTGGGTCGGAGCAGCAGCGGCATCGCTGAAAACATAGAAAATTCCGATGTAAAACGAATCATGGTCAAAAACAATGGAGCCATGATCTATCAGCAACTATTCAATGGTAAAATAATGGTGATGCTGGTAAATCCTTATATCGAAGGTTACGGCGAAGCAAAATCGCCGCATAGCCTGGCTATTCTAAGACCTGATGAAATATCCGAAGCCGCGATCTTTAGCCATGTAGAAAGCCTGCTAAATGATATAACCGAATGGGAAGATTATGATGATGATGACAAACATACAAAAGTAGCTTTTCAACCTATCGGTTTTCAGCATACGGTTAATCTGAAAAGTGATAATGGAAATGATTCTCCGGATGTGACCCAACAATAATTTAAAGAGACAGGCAAAAAATAAGGATGGAACCGTTAATAATTTTAATAGCCGCTTTTGTTTTATCGCTTATTATTTCAAAATTAATTACCCGGCAACCTAAACTGATATTGTCAGGCAATATAGCCATGAGTGCTATGTTATTTTTCACAGTTAGCGGGCATTTTGTTTATCCCGCTGGTATGGCTATGATGCTTCCGGATTTTATTCCATTTAAGCTGGGGATGGTTTACTTTACAGGCTTTGTTGAAATTGCTGCTGCAGTTGGTTTATTAATTCCTGCTTTAAGATATTGGACAGGCGTTTTGCTTATCATATTTTTTATTCTTGTATTACCTGCTAATATTAATGCTGCCATTAAACAGGTGGATCTTAAAAACGCCAGCTATACCGGCAAAGGGTTAAGCTATTTATGGTTCAGAGTACCATTACAGATTTTATTTATTGTTTGGGTATGGTATTTTGCTATAAGAAAAACTAATGAAAGATTCAGATAACACATCAACCTTTATCTGCCTGCGAAATAAACCAAATGTTTGCAATAACATAGATCAATAGTAATACTTGTGCAATGATCATATCAAACCGGTGTGCTTTTGCCTGGTTGTCTTTTTTTACAAGTTTTAAGGAATAGGCTGTAGCGGTAATAACGGCAAAAATAAAAAACAGGGTAAGTCCATGCAGTGTATCCACCAGTGTGAAAGATGTTGACTCCGGCAAAGAAGAATCAATAATATATTTGTTACCGATCACAGCAAATAAAGACCCCACACTCAATCCAAACCGGGAGTCAATGCCATCAGTATGAATATAAAAACAGATATAAGCAATCAGGAAAGCAATATACATTCCTAAAAACATTTTCCAGAACAAGCCAGTAGCATCCCGTTTGATGCCAAGGCGTACCCGGAATGAACTGTATTCGGTATGAGGCTTCGCCATTTCATCATCACCAAAAGCGGTTTCATATGCTTTTATCCCTGTTGAAATAGTACAACTGTCGATTGTCCATCCCCGCAATGTAAAACGCGGATCAAAATGATTGCCAACCGTATCTGGTACAAAAACAAGATACCGTGAATCGAACTGCGAATTTTCTATGGAAAGTCTTAATGTCTGGCGGTCGAAAGGAAAGTTGCTGATTTTCCACGAATCTTTCATAACACATTGCAATTTCATCTGCATATAAATCTGTTCACCCGAGCTGTCCACGGTAGAGAATGATTTATCAACTGATTTTGCCTGCGGTACTTCCAGGTTTTGTAAAAAATCAAAGTCTTTGTTTTTATATTTTAACCACAACCATAAATTGATGCTATATTCTTTTTGTTTGAAATCTATATCATGTATACTGGTAATGTAGATTCCCACGCTAACCGTATCTGGTTTAATTCCCTGTGCATAGGAACTAAAATGCAGGCAAGAAAAAGCAAGAAGTAAAAAGATTGGATAGAGCAGGGATTTTTTCAATAGTTTATTGTTTTATCGGGGAAAGATAGATAACTGGCAATAAAAAAACAAGTTCTATCTGCTGATATAAGTAGGTCAGGAGACAGCTTGCCTGACAAATCCTGTCATCACCGGGCATATACACCATCATCTTTTTTTTCCACTCATCTCCCTCCCATTTTGTAAAAGCGTCATTGCATTGATTTCTTTTTTCTCATTGCGTTTAAAATTTACCTGGGCCTCTATTTCTTTGATAAAGAACTGGTCTTCCTTTTCGGGGTGAAGCTGCAATGCTTCCTGTCCCTCAGGCTTTCCTATTAACTTTCCATCTTCAAGGCTGATAGTGATAACCAATTCAGGTGATAATTCGTAAACAGGTATATTGTTTTAACACATCTTTGGATAAAGAAATTGACTTTTTCTCCTGGGGCAATTCATAAGGTTTGTCATACAGGATAGCGAAAATACTTTTCGTTATATTATCCAGATGAGGGTTGGCTGCATTGGCGAGTAAGATAACACAGGTATTGTCTTCGGGTATGCTCACCATATTGCTGTTGAAACCATGAATGCCTCCACTATGACCAACTGTTCTTTTGCCTGCGACGGAATCAATTCCCCAACCATAGCCATATTTATGTTTTACAGGAGTATGCGCTGTTTCTTTCGATGCCTTGCTGATAATAGCATCAGCCTGTAGTGATTCATGCCATTTATACAGATCCCCTGTAGTGGAGTAAATAGCACCGCCTGAATACGAAACGGAAGAATCAACTATGGGCGCCGGAATATTTTTATCTGCAGTGAAAATAATTTCCATCAAGCCACTCATGGTACTGTATTCACATATCATTTCTCTGAAATTCTTTCCCCAAAGCTTTTGAGAAAGGGAAAATTTTCGATTTCTACTATTTTGCGGTTGGAGAGATGGATCCCGCTGCGAAAGGAATACGATATTCTTTTCCGGGAAAATAATTGGCCGGTATTGCCGTTTCTTCTTGTGTTTTATGCCACACTAAGCTTGTCAGTAACGGGTCGAATTGGAAGTTTACGAATGCGGATGATCTTCAGCCAGTTTAGAAAACGAATAATAACATAAGTCGGATCCAGCTCATACCAGCGGACACCGAAGTTTGTGCCCGAAGGATTTTTGTGATGATTATTATGGTAGGCCTCTCCCATCATGAGCAGATCCAGTTTGAACAAATTGGTAGAAGTATTTTTTACTTTGAAATTGACAGCACCGTATTTATGTGCAAACCAGTTGATGATTACACCCTGGACAGGCACCATTAAAATATGAATGGGAAGCACCAAAAACCACCAGCCGGAAGGAGCAAATAAGCGCATGATGAACCTTGTGTAATATAAGCGGCAATATAAAAGAATCGTTCCCAGAA
>CAMLEX010000332.1 GCA_946479055.1 uncultured Bacteroidota bacterium
ACCAGCAACCTGCTCAGGCTATCACCAGGAGCCGCAGTGCACTTTGTTACGTTGAAGTGAGCAGGTGAGTAGTGAGTACTGAGCGGGGAGAAGTCTCCGACTCCGACTATATGCATCACTCACCACCCACTGCTCACTATTGACGGCCCAATCATTATTACAACACAAATTAATTTATTACAATGAGTGCTATTTCACAAGTAAGTATATCACGGCCGGTACTGGCAGGCGTTATGTCGGTATTGCTGATATTGTTTGGTATAGTTGGTTATACATTTTTAGGAACAAGAGAATACCCTGTAACCGATTCGCCTATTGTTACTGTTACGACAGTTTATCCCGGAGCCAGCGCAGATATTATCGCTTCGCAGGTAACCAAACCATTGGAAGAAGCGGTGGCCGAAGCCAACGGTATCAAAGCAATGTCTTCGGTATCCCGTGAGCAGGTTAGTATCATAACTGTTGAATTTAACTTAAGTGCTGACCTGGAAGCAGCTGCTAATGATGTACGAGATAAAGTATCCAAATCGCGGCAGCAATTACCGGTCGATATAGAACCTACTATTGTAGAAAAATCCGGTCCGCCCGAATTCCTTGTTTTTTTAACGGTACAAAGTGATACGAAGAGTCTTGAGGATATTACTGATTTCGTCAACATCAATATTAAAGAACGGTTACAATCTATTCCCGGCGTTCGTTTGGTGGATTCTTATGCCGGTCGTAAAAGAGCTATGCGTTTGCGTATGGACCCGGTAAAACTGGCCGCCTACCAGCTTACACCATCCGATGTGCAGGCAGCATTGCAACGGGAAAATGTTGATTTACCCAGTGGCCGTATAGAAGGACAGAATACAGAAGTAACATTACGAACACAGGGAAGACTGGTTACAGTAGATGATTTCAATAACATGATCCTGCGGGAGCAAGACGGCGCCATTGTTCGTTTTAAAGATATTGGCACCGCTATCATGTCTTCGCAAAATGAAAGAACAGCCATGATTGTAAGCGAAGGCAACACGGCAAGGTATGGTGTTGGCATCGGGGTACAACCGCAACGCGGCGCTAATTCACTCGCTATTGTCGATGAATTTAAAAAAAGGTTTGATGATATTGTAAAAACGGCGCCTAAGGACTATATTATTTCTTTAGGAAAAGATTTTACCGTTCCGGTTCGTAATTCATTATCTGAAGTAGGAGAAACATTGTTGCTTGCCTTTGCTCTTGTTGCGCTGATCATTTTTGTTTTTTTGCGCAACTGGAGAAGTACGATCATTCCGCTGGTGGCGATCCCGGTTTCTATTATCTCTGCATTCTTCATCATGTATATTGGTGACTTTTCAATTAATGTATTAACATTACTTGGATTGGTATTAGCCATCGGGCTTGTTGTGGATGATGCCATCGTAGTACTGGAAAATATATATAGCAAAGTGGAGGAAGGTATGACGCCATTGCAGGCGGCCCGTAAAGGATCCAATGAAATTTACTTTGCTGTTATCTCTACTACTGTAACGCTTGCAGCAGTATTCCTACCTATTTTATTTCTCGGCGGTATTACCGGTCGTTTATTCAAAGAGTTTGCAATCGTAGTATCCGGTTCCGTATTGATATCAGCTTTTGTTGCCTTGACATTATCGCCTATGATGAGTGCCTATATGCTAAAAGCAGGTGCTTCGCACAACTGGTTGTATAAAAAAACAGAGCCGTTTTTTGTGAAGATGAACAACGGTTATGAAAAAACATTGCGTATATTCTTCAAAGCAAGATGGCTTGGTTTTGCATTACTGCTTTTATCATTTGGTATAGCCTGGCTGTTGGCGCCAAAATTACCATCAGAACTGGCGCCATTGGAAGACCGTTCTATGGTAGGGTTAGCCGTCATTGCACCAGAAGGTACTTCGTATGAAAGCATGGAAGAAACCATGAAGGCTGTTACTAATTATGTGTCTGATTCTATCCCTGATCTGAATAACAACACAACTTATGCTGGTATTGCTGCATCGGTTGGTACATTGGTGCAACCTGTTAACAACAGCTTTCAATGGATATTTCTTACGGATCCGCATGAACGAAAAAGTGGTTTAACGCAATCACAGATATATCAGAAGCTGGTAGTTGCTTCGCAGCAATTCAGGAATGTGATCATCATTCCAATACAAATTCCAACCATTGGTGGTTTCTCCAGTTCGCAGCCATTGGAATATGTTGTGCAGGCGCCGGATCTGAAAAGTTTAATTGATGTCATGCCCAAACTAATGGGTGAAGTATATCAAAGTAAAAAACTTGTTTTTCAGAATCCTGATTTTAAAGTAAACCGTCCTGAGATTGGAATTAATATCGACAGGCAACGTGCAGCGCAATCAGGTATTTCAACACAGGAAATCGGCCGCACATTACAACTGGCATTGAGTGGAAGAAGGTATGGTTATTTCATTCATAATGATCGCCAGTATGAAGTAATAGGACAACTGGATAGGAGAGAACGTTCAGCACCTGATGATTTGCGTTCGTTGTTTTTAAAGTCCGGCAATGGTGAAATGATTTCATTGGATAACCTGGTACAGATGAATGAAACAGTGAGTCCGCCTGCATTGTATCGATACAATCAATCGTATAGCGCTACTATTTCAGCAACGCCTGCACCGGGTGTAAGCCTTGGTGAAGCGATTAAAGAAATGGATCATATTACAGCGAAAGTATTACCACCGGGATTCAGAACAACATTGGCAGGGCAGAGCCGTGATTTTGCAGAAAGCAGTTCCAGTTTAATTTTTGCTTTCATTTTTTCCATCATACTCATTTACCTGGTCTTAGCTGCGCAATTTGAAAGTTTGATAGATCCGCTTATCATTTTGTTGACAGTTCCCATGGCCGTAACTGGTGCACTGTTGAGTCTTTGGATTACGGGTCAATCTATAAATATATTCAGCCAGATAGGTATTATTATGCTGATAGGTCTTATTACCAAGAACGGTATTTTGATTGTTGAATTTGCCAACCAACGAAAAGCAGAAGGCATGAGTGTAGGGGAAGCTGTATTAGCTGCAGCTACTTCAAGATTTCGCCCCATTCTGATGACAACATTGGCTATGATCTTCGGTACGTTACCTATTGCTTTGTCGTTAGGTACTGCTTCGGGTAGCAGAACATCTCTCGGAATTGTAGTGGTAGGCGGATTGTTGTTTGCCGGATTACTCACACTATATGTAATACCTGCTGTGTATTCTTATTTCTCCCGGCCTTATAGAAAAAAGGTGGAAGAGAACCCTGTTATTAATGTACTGCAGGAAGAAGCAGTTCCCGCATAATCATATTTATTAAATTATTTGAATCAATTGTTATGACACACACAAAAGCATTTATCTATACCATCACAGTATTTGCAATTATTTGCCTGGCATCTTATATTGCTTTCGGGCAGGCAAAACAACTTTCGTTAAACGAAGCGTTGGCATTAACGCTTGCCAATAATCGTAATATAAAAATTACTTCGCTTGACGTTAGTAAATCGGAACAGGAAATAGTAGTTGCAAAAAGCAAAGGTCTTCCAACCATTGGCATCAACGGCCAGGTGGATCACTATTTTCGTGCGCCGGCTTTTTTTGGTTTGGGCAGCAATGGAAATAACGGAGCTGATAAAATTTCATATGGACGTTTGGGTGGCAAAGACCAGGCAACAGCAGCATTATTTTTTTCACAACCCATATATAATGCAGGTACCCGGCCCGGACTTCTGTATGCAAATCTTTTGCAACGTACAAGCAGTTTGTCTGCTACAGATAAGAAAACAAATATCGCTGCAGTAGTAAAACAAACCTATATATTCATTCTTGTATTGAACGAACGCATTAAGCTGCAAAAAGAAAGTTTGATACGTAATGAAAAAGCTTTGCAGGACGCCAGGTCATTGCTGGCACAGGGAAGAGCATTGCGGGTAGATACATTGCGGGCTTATACTTCTGTAAAAAATCTTGAGCCGGACCTGGTGAAATTGTCTTATGCTATTGAAGTAGGCAAACAACAATTGAAGACACTGATGGGTATTGATTCGGTACAGGATATTGAACTTAGCGACTCCTTGACATTACCATCGGCACAGGCTATATTGCCGGAAGAAGAAGTGTACAATGAAGCCAAATTGCACCGTGCCGATCTGAAGGCATTGGATTTACAACAGCAGCTGGCTGATCAGCAAATCAAACTGGCAGTGGCTCCTATGAAACCAACCGTTTCATTAAATGCGCAATACCTTTTGCAAACGCAGACGAATCGTTTCGATTACTTTAACTCATCTTATCCTTCAACGCCTTTTGTAGGCGCACAGGTAACAGTGCCAATATTCAGCGGGTATAAAAACAAGGCTAAAGTAAAACAGGCAAAGATTGAAAAAGATCAATCGGTCATACGATCCACAATTGCATATGAGGAATTAAAAGCCGAAGTAAAAAAAGTAGTGGCGGATGTGCAGGAAACTACGGCCCGTATACAAACCAGCGCCAACGTGAAAGAAACGGCAAAGCTGAGTTATGATATTACGCAATACCGCT
This sequence comes from uncultured Bacteroidota bacterium, assembly GCA_946479055.1. The sequence continues at coordinate 4,548 of CAMLEX010000332.1, forward strand.
ATGCAAAAGGAGTTGCTTCAAGGCTGGAACTTACCGATGCGGAACTGGCATTAACTACCGCACAATCCAACTACCTGGAGGCAGTATATGATTACTTGTCGGCCCGTATTGAATTGGAACGTACCATGGGAAAAACCGGTGAGTAAAAAATGCAATAAATGATTAAGTGTTACCATAGGAGCTTTGATGACACTAGTATGTCATGCAGTTGAGCCTTTTATGATTTATAGGAGAAGAATTGAAGCCAGAGTATCAACATTGAGGAATCAGGCGGACTTAATTATCAATTTGATAAGAGTTCGCCAGCCTCTTTCTTTATTACCTGGCTGATTTTTGATTTAAAAAAAGAAAGGGCAAAAGGTAATTGGCCATTAATACTTATATGATTTTCTTCAACCTTTATCTTCCCGGAAAGATCAAATCCTTTAGCTGAAAAACTAAATTCCCCTTCATTGCCGTTCCATTTTTCAGTAACATGGTTGATTGTATCTTTCTGCTCACGTTGCAATTTTGCCAGTAAGCCTTGTATACGAGTTAATGCTTCTTCTGCTGGCAATTCATGCGGTATCATTATATCCAGTTTGGCCATAATACTATTAATTTTAGGGCGAACTTCGGGACATCACTCCAACTTTACAAAAACTATCTTGAAAAATCAACCAAGACTTTTTAACCACTTTACCAAATCATCTTTAGCTTTCCCCGTTTTTTTCTGAAGCCTTCCCCATAATTCATCTTCCTTGCCTTCTTCATATTTCAAATCATCATCTGTTAATTCCGCATATTGCTTTTTGAGTTTCCCTTTCCATATATTCCAGTTTCCCTTTAATTCCATCTTGTCCATAATATACATTTTTATGTTTAACAATATCGAACGATTATAAATGGATAAAAAACTATGCCAAACGGAATGATGAAATTCGTTGTTTAGCTTTCGTAATACGTTCTTAGACAAGGTGATCAACTGTACATATTTGTATTTGCTCTGCAGCAAGTTAATCTTCCGATGCCTTATAGTAAAATCTTCCATCATTACAGTAAAACCTGACATTGAATGGATTAGCACTCCGATTTAATTTAACGTTCTGAAATATCGGTGGTTTTTGATAAATTTTCCAGTTGACGATTGACAATATTTTAAGAAGATAAAGTTGCCATGTGATGATTTAAATATCTGTTTTAAGACATCCCGCAATCTATAATTTTCTCTTTTTGCAATTGTTTAGCTGAACTATTCCCGGTTGCTCAGGTATTGCATTGTATCAACCAATTAACTTGTTTATAATTCCGCATGTTTATAAAAAAATATTTTGAAGAATTTGAATTGAATGACAATCGAAGGACAAAGGGCCGGACAGTTACAGAAGCAGATATTGTTATTCATGCCGGACAGTCTGGGGATTTTTTTCCGCATCATATGGATGAAGAATGGTGCAAAACAC
>CAMLEX010000333.1 GCA_946479055.1 uncultured Bacteroidota bacterium
GGGTTTTCGATTAGGAAAAAGAATTTTTTGGGCAGCTTTTGTAGTACTATTAAACTTTCGTTGCGTCGCACTCTTGTACTTCCTGTTCTCTATTAAACTAACCTCAGACAGACTGAAGTATCATTTCTGAACAAATCCGGAAAGCAATACAATATGTAGAAATAAGTGTTGACACAAAAAATAATAATGATCCTGCGAAGGCCTCTCTTTTTCTCTTTCACTCTTTTATCTCTTAGCCTTCTTCCTCAATCTGTCAAAAATACAATTTTGTCCTGAATGATATGATATACTTTAATGGTCAGCGCCTGGAACAACATTTTGCCATTGGCATTCCTTTCTATATAATAACTGGCCTTGTCCAACTCTTCTATAATGGCCTGCTGTTGCTCAATGCCTGCTATTTTGTTCAGCCGTAACGCAAAATCCTGCTCCGAACCCGGTCTGGCAGTCCCCGTTTGGTCGCCACCAGGCATAGTAATCCTAAACCGGATAGCTTGCTCCAGCAAATGATTAAAATAGCGCAAAAACTGTTTTTGTTTTTCCCGGCCCAGTTTACTGATCTCATCCACCCATTTTACCTGGGCGATGGGACCAGTTTTCATAATAGCATTCAGCCAATCCCGCAACAGACTTTGCCAATCTTCATCGGAATGTTGCACCAGTTGCAATGCTTCCCGGTAATTACCTTCACTTACACCTGCTACCTGCCGGGCTATTGTCGCTTCAGTTTTATTCCGTTCAATTAAAGCGGTTTCAATATCTGCTGTTTCCAACGCCGGAATTCTAACTACCTGGCAGCGGCTTAAAATAGTAGGCAGTATCAGTGATTCATTTTCAGCAACCAATATAAATAAGGTATTGGGCGGCGGCTCTTCTATCAGTTTTAGCAACTTGTTGCCTTCATTGCCTAAATATTCCGGTAGCCACATCACTAATATCTTGTATTCGCTTTCAAAGCTTTTCAGGTTCAGCTTGCGGATGATATCATTACACTCATGTGCCGTGATATTACCTTGTTTATTTTCCGCACCAATAAACTGCAGCCAGTCATATACATTTCCATACGGATAGCTTTTAATAAATTCCCTCCATTCAGTGATATAATCGATACTTATCGGTGGACTGCCTGCTTTTTTGGTAACAACAGGATAGGAGAAGTGAATATCAGGATGAACGAGTTGCGTCGATTTAGTACAAGAAGAACATGTTCCGCAGGAATCAGTAAGTGAGTGGTGAGTGGTGAGTGGTGAGTCAGTTTCAAAGAGTGCTGGGCCGATATTATGCTGAGCTTTCCCATTTACGGTTTCGCAAACTACATATTGCGCAAAGGCCAGTGACAGTGGCAGTACACCACTACCTTCTTTCCCGATAAAAAGTAATGCATGACTGAGCCGATTATGCTGCACCAACTCAACTAATTTGCTTTTTACTTCGGGCTGACCTATGATGTCTTTGAATTGCATGAGGCGCAAAGATAAGCTCTGAGATTTTTTTAGATTAAATCGATGCTTCAAAAACATCCTCACTATTAAAAATCATTTAGGGAACATTCTTGATGTTTTATTTTAAGAATAATAAAAGAGGGCCGCTTTTGGCGGCCCTCAGACAAACGAATATTTATCAAAACGCCTTCTTCGGCTCTTCCGGCACTCTTGCATTTTCAGGATATAACACTGCTTTTACAACTCTATCCAAAGGAAGAAATTTCTTAGCGACTTCCTGCAGATCCTGGATAGTCAATGCATTTACTTTTTCTTCATAGTCCAAAATATTTTCGGGGTTCTCCCGGTTGATCCAGCCATTGGATAGACTATTCAACCAGTAGTCGTTACTCTGCAGACCAACATGATATTGTTTCTTCCATGTTTCTTTTACTTTATCAAGATCTTTTTGCTCTACGCCTTTTTCCTGTACAGTTTTAATAATAGATAAAAGTGAGTCCGTCAGTTTGCCTATATTTTCGGGTCCGCAGGGAATACTTGCTGAAATGCTATAATGAACATATGGCCTTTTCTGAATGGAACCATACAGGCCGCCGCCATAGATGCCACTCATTTCTTCTCTCAGCTTTTCGATGATCTTAATATTGATGGCTTCTAACAAAGCAGCCAGTTTCATTTTTGCTTCCCGGCTATCTTCCGCTTCGCCTTCAAACATCAGCGAAACAAAACTCTGCGACTCTTTTCCTTTTTGAATATTAATGGTCTTAGGCCCTTTTACCAGTCTTATACCATTGTCTTTATACATGTTTTCTTTTTCAGCGCTTGGTAAGGAACCCAAATATTTTTCCAGCAATGGTTTTATATTTTCTCCATCCAGTTTGCCTACAAAAGTGAAATGCATTCCGTAGGCATTATCAAAGATCTGTTTATAAATAGCAAAGCTTTTATCCAGGTTGATCTTGTCGTATTCTTCTGCAGTGGGTACACCGCCAGCCCAGGGATTATTATTGTATGCGATCTTGGAAACCGTATCATTGAAAAATGTTTGCGGATTTTGTTTTAAATATTGAAGAGATGCTTTTTGTTTGGTGATATAAGAATTGAACAATGCCTGGTCCTTACGGGGCTTTGTAAAATACAAATACATCATCTGCAAAAAAGTTTCAAAATCCTTTACACTGCTGCGGCCTTCTATGCCTTCCTCATAATCGTTGATGTATGGCATAACAGATACTGTTTTACCAGATAAATATTTACGGATATCAGTTGGAGAAAGATCCCCGGCACCCATCTGGCGAATCAGGTCGGTAGCATACTGCGCATTTTCTTTATCAGCAAGATCAAATTTCTGATAACCGCCCCAGCGCCAACCATCCATGATGATTTCATCATTTTTATTGGTGGTTGGTTTTAATGTTACAGTAATACCATTGCTTAGTGTAATATTCGTAACACCTAATTTTTCGTTCTTTGTTTCACTGGCTATTTTACCGGCAACAGGATCTTTGTCAAGTAATGCAGTGGCGACAGTTTTTTCCTCATAAGCCGCTACTGTTTTTTTATTGGCCGCTACCAATGCTTTTAATACACCTACATTGTCGGGTAATTTGTCTTTTACATTCGTTGGCGCCTGGATCAATGCAAATGCATTATTGGTGCCGGGCATTTTTTTAGCCACAGCATTTACTTCAGTTAACGAAATTGTTGGCAGTATTTGTTGCAAAAATTTATACCGGTGTTCTACTCCCGGGATCGGAGAACCCTGCAAGTAGTTTGTTACATATTGCCATACGATCTGCCCTGATTCTGATTTGTCTTTTTCGTTATATGCTTTTTCAGCGCCATTCAGCAGACTAGCTTTAGCCCGATCCAATTCCGCTGGTAAAAAGCCAAACTGCCGGGCACGGTTGGTTTCCGATATTAGCGCATCAGTCGCTTCCTGAACAGTACCTTGTCCCAGCATAGCAAACGAAGAAAAAGTACTATAGCCACGAATGAATTGAGAGAAAGAGGTATTGGCAAAAACAAAAGGCGGATTTTCTTTTTGTGCCAGCTCAGACAATCGCTGACCGATCAATGAACTTACCAATCCTTCAATAATGCTTTCCCGGTAAGCAGCCCACGTCTTTACTGTTTTGGCAGGCTTTACATAATTATATAGTTGTACATAGGTACTGGTAGCCTCATCGTCCGTTACAACCAATGCTTCCGGTGCGGTCCGTTGTTTCATAGGAATAATAGCAGACCTCACCGGCGCAGTAGCAGGATTTTTAAATTTTCCAAAATGAGCGATGATCTTTTTTTCCGCATCCGCCGGATCTATATCACCTACTACAATTACCGCCATCAGGTTGGGCCTGTACCAGTTTGTATAAAAACTCTTTAATGTTTCATATTTGAAGTTTTTCAGGATCTCGTCTTTACCAATGGGTAAGCGTTCAGCATATTTAGAGCCGTTCAATAATTTCGGAAAATATTTCCGGCTCATTCTTTCCCAGGAGCCCTTGCTTAACCGTGATTCTTCCAATACTACGCCTCTTTCTTTTTCTATTTCATTTTTATCTAAAAGGTTATTGAAAGCCCAGTCTTCGAGCACGGTGAATCCTTTATCAACGAGGCCCGGCTCTTCGGTAGGCAATGAAAGAATATAAACTGTTTCGTCAAAACTGGTGTACGCATTCAGGTCGGCGCCAAAGTCAACCCCTGTTTTTTGTAAAAAATCAACCAGTTCATTTTTGGGGAAATTCTTTGACCCATTGAAACCCATATGCTCCATGAAATGCGCAAGTCCCCGCTGGTTGTCATTCTCCTGAACAGAGCCGGCATTCACCGCCAGGCGCAGTTCTACTTTCTTTTCCGGTTTTACATTTTTACGGATATAATATGTAAGTCCGTTGGATAGCTTACCCACTTTTACGTTAGGATCTACGGGTAATGGATCGGTCAGTTTGTATTGCGCAAATGATACAGAGTAAAAAAAGGCCAGCAAAACAAAGCTGAGCACCGGTTTGAAACAGAATTTCATACATGGAGGTTTTTAGGTGTCGTGAATTTAGTTATTATAAAAGACCTTTAAAAAAATAAAAAACCTTCCCGGATTATCCAAGGAAGGTTTTTAAAATTATGTTAACTGGAATGTTTAGTTCAGGTATTTCAATACCTCATCGCTCATTGGTGTTGTCTTAGGAGAAAATACTGTAACAAGGTTTCCTTTTTCATCCACCAGGAATTTGGTAAAGTTCCAGGTGATGGGATCTTTGATTCCTTTTTTTGCGGCTTCATCTACCAGCCATTTAAATATAGGAGCAATATCGTCACCTTTCACGGAGACTTTATCCGCCATCGGGAATGTAACGCCATAATTCTTTTTACAAAATTCTGCTATCTCTGTTTTGCTGCCCGGCTCTTGCTGTGCGAAATTATTAGCAGGAAAACCAATGATCACCAATTTGCCTTTGTATTTATCATATAATTTTTGCAGTCCTTCATATTGTGGTGTCAATCCGCATTTAGAAGCTGTATTAACGATCATGATCTTTTTGCCTTTGAATTGAGCAAGATCGATTTCATTACCTTCCAAACCTGCAACTTTAAAATCATAAATAGATGTAGCAGTTAATGCAAAAACTATAAATAAAGAAAAAAATAGTGTTTTCATATTAATTAAATTGAAATTAAAATAAAGATGAGTTGTAAAGTTATGCCGAATCAGTCAGCCGTTTCCATGAAATCCTTAAAAAATCCTATAAATCGTGGTTCATTATTGTTTTTCAAAACATCCAAGTTCAGGCTTAAGGCCCATGGGCCTTGTCATCCCATCCAGATCAATAATTATACCGGCATCGGTTCCGGCATTGATAGCTGGCGATCCTTCCATTAATCGAAAATTATAATACTGTTCTGAAACATCAATGCTGTCAAACAATGGAGATTGATTATTAACAGGCTGAGGTGGAATAATAGTGACGTTGCCAGGAGTTGCTTTTACTTTCCATAGCACCTGGTCAAAAGTTATGGTGCCATTGCTTCCGGTTTTTTCTATTACCACTTCATTTTCTACAAGCTCATTTTCGCCCCAAAAAATACAGTTGCGAAACAATGCCTCCAACCTGGCGTTAGTTGTACCATCCTTATCGCTCATTGTTAATACAGGATCTTTATGTTGGATATAATTATTAGAATAACTAACCACTGTGCAATGGGTAAATTCATAATCGCCGCCTTTCGCTATTGCGATATTTTTTCCGCAGTTACTAATCAGGCAGTTGGTTGCGCTAATGCTTGAATTCAGAGCAATGATGCCAGCATCATAAGAGTTATCAATCACACATTGATTGAGGATCACTTTCGGATTTGCATTGACAGAAGGTCCTTCTGCTGCAATAGATTGAAATGAGTTTTTAATCACAGCATAATTCAATACATTATCCTTGCTATTATTTCTGAAATAAATGCCCGGCCAGGCGGCAGGAAAATCTTTATAAGGTTCATCCAACCTGTCTCCACGGAAATACACACGGTCGGCAG